>NZ_CP034791.1:815000-1027500 GCF_003999255.1 Caldicellulosiruptor changbaiensis | reverse complement strand
TAAACCCTTTGAGGGTCTTTAGCAAGTAAAATTATCCACCCGGTATTTAATGTAAACATCAAGTCGCTATGGTCACCTTTTATATCTAAAGGTCCGGAAATTGACCTTGTGACTAAATTCAAAACCATTGGAAATCTTGTACCAGACTGAACAGGCAGCTGCTCTAATGCATACATAAGACCATTGGCACTTGTTGCATTAAAAACTCTTCCACCGCCTAAACTTGCTCCGTAGCAAATTCCTGCTGCCCCATGCTCGCCATCTGCTGCAATAAGCAAGATATCATGCTTACCATCTGCTCTCATCTGGTCAAGTTCTTCTGCAATTTGGGTTGATGGTGTTATAGGGTAATATCCCATGATATGATAATTTATTTGCGATGCAGCTAAAGCCGCCATTTCATTTCCGCTTTCAAAAATTGTTTCTTGAGGTTTTATCATGAATTTTCACCATCCTCATACCATTTCTCATATATATCAAAATCATGTTTGGCAGAGATTTTCTCAATGTCATGTTCTCTTTCAATTCCCTCAACAAGTGCTCCTGTTGGACAGACATCTACACATCTCAAACATCCTTTACAATACTGATAGTCTGGTCCTAAGTTGAACATTTTAGTTTTACCGTTTTCTGGAAATCTATCCCACACAAAGACATAATCAGGACATGTTGTTTCACAAAGACCACAATGGATACACTTTTCTTTTATAAAGATAGGAATTTTGCCTACTCTACTTGTAATGTTGTTTTTCGTAATAGTATTTGCATATTCAATAATCGTCCCACCAATTGGAGCGTTTTTATAGCCTATTGGACGTCTCTCTTCTTGATATTCCACATAAGGATATTTTCCGTCATATTCAAAGTATTTAGATTTTACTTCATTATAACCTGCTTCAAGTCCAGCAAGATTTGATGGTATTGTTTGAGGATATTTTTTCTCAAAAGCCTCTTTAACCAACTCCTTTACGTTGTCTAAACTTATAAATCCAAGCATTTTTACTATTGCGCCCAGCATTACCATATTAATTCTTGTCTTTTGTTCAAGAGCTATTTTGATGGCATCAATAACTGCAACAGTGCCGCTTGCAAGTTTTAAAAAGTCACGAGCTGCATACACATCTTTACTTGTATTCAGAATGACTATACCGTCTTTTTGAAGCCCTTGAGTGACAGGATTTGTATTTACCATATTTTCATGAAATATAGCTACCAAATGAGGTTTTACAACAGGCGAATTGATTCTTATCTGCTTTTCCTTTGGCGCAAATCTAATATATGATTTTACAGGTGTGCCCTTTTTCTCAGAGCCGTAACTTGCAAAATTCAAAGCATTAAGTTCACTTCCAACAACTCCTGCCTCGGCTAAGATTTTACCCGCAACATTAGCCCCAAGTCCGCCGATACTTTCAAGTCGAATTTCGTAGTATCCAAGTTCATTTGTGGTTGGTAGCATTGTTCATCTCCTCAATTAAATATTTGTGTATTAATTTTTACCCTGTTTAAAATACGAACTAACATGTTTTAAAATTTCATCTCTATTATTTTTCTCAGGATTGTGAAGAATATATTCATATACTATCTGTAATACGTTTCCTAATTCTTTGCCTTTTAACCCGAGCTTTGACAAATCATCACCCTTTATCTTAACATCTTTTTTGCTAACAAGCTTATTTTGGGCCTTTAAAGTACTAAACAGTTCCATCATTGTTTTATCTTTCTTTAAAATTGAAAGCGTAGAAATTATTCCTTCTGGCATCTTCTCTTCTTCAAAATATACTTTTTTTACGAGGTACTCTGTTGCATATTCAGAATTAAGATAGTTACATAGCTTTGTTGCAAGAGTGATATTTTTTTTATCAAATCTGAGATCTCTCATTATATCTTCCACCTTTTTTGGATCTCGGAAACAAGCAAAAAATGCTGGAATTTTGAGCTCAGAAGGAATCAAATCAAACTCTGTTGAATGCAGAAAGCTGTATATTTTTATATATTCTGGAATTACAGTCTCTCCAACACCACTTTCATAAAGCAGTTTTATACCATATAAAGAGTTTTTGCTGCTGAGAATCTTAGAAAGTTCAGCATTTATTCTCTCCTTAGAGATCTTTTTCAAAAGGTCTTTTAAGAGCACAACACCCTCAAATGTCTTCTTATCTATGCTAAAATTAAGCTGAGTTGCAAACCTTATACACCTCAGAATTCGAAGAGCATCTTCAAAAAATCTCTCGTGAGGATTTCCAACACAGCGAACAATTTTATTTTTCAAATCATCAAGTCCGTTGAAATAATCAATAAGGCCCTCATCTGGGTGATATGCCAAGGCGTTTATCGTAAAATCCCTTCTCTTTAGATCCTCATAAAGACTGTTTGTAAACTCTACTGTAGGCCATCTGTGATTTTGATATTCTTTTTCTATTCTAAAAGTTGTAACCTCAATCTTCACATTGTTTATTATGACTGTCACTGTTCCATGTTTTATCCCAGTTGGAATTGTCTTTTCAAAAAGTCTCATCACATCTTCTGGCTTTGCATCTGTTGCAATATCAAAATCCTGTGGAGTGGTACCAAGCAAATAGTCTCTTAGGCATCCTCCCACTAAGTATGCTTTGAAATTGTGCTGATTTAGCCTTTTTATCACTTGCATTGGTTCATCCTTTAGCTTTATCATAAAATCACCCTTTTTTTCATTATTGTCATTGTCAATAAAATATCATACAATTTGATTATATGCAAAAACTATAACCTGTTTCCAAATTTAATTGAAAGCCAAAAACTCTATCAAAAAGGAGATGACATAAAATGTTTGACTATCATATTCATTCAAACTTCTCATCCGACTCAAATATGAGCATGGAAGTTGCTATCAATAAAGCTTTAGAGCTTGGCCTCGATGAGATAGCTTTTACTGACCACATGGACCTTTTATATCCACCAGTTTCATATCCTATTTGGGATATAGATTATGAAGAATACATGAGAGAGTTTAATTCTGTTAAGGAAAAATACAAAGGAAAAATTAAGATTAAATTAGGTGCTGAAGTTGGTTTGCAGCCACATTCTATAGAAAAAAGTTTGGAGATCTTAAATAGCTATCAGTTTGATTTCATTATTGCATCAACCCATGTTGTAGACTTTCAAGATTTGGCAGATGGCGTTTATTATATAGGCAAAACCAAAGAACAAGCTTTTTTGAGATACTTTGAAGAAACATTAAATCTTATAAAGATGTTCGATAAGTTTTGTGTCTATGGTCATCTTGACATTGTAAAACGCTATGGAAATTATGAAAATAAAGAACTGGACAGAAAAGAATATTGGGATCTTATTGATGAGATTTTAAAGTTACTCATACAAAAGGGGAAGGGAATTGAAGTAAACACTTCAGGTTATAGATATGGCCTTCAGACGCCTCATCCTGAACCCAAGATCTTGAAAAGGTATTATGAGCTGGGTGGAGAAATTGTCACAATTGGGTCTGATGCTCACTCACCAAATTTTATCGCTTACATGTTTAAACCAACCATTGAGTTGCTAAAAGAGATTGGTTTTAAATACTTAGCAAAATTTGAAAACTTAGAACCAGTATTTATAAAAATATAGGCCCTCACACGAGGGCCTTTTCTATTATACCACCACCAACCACAATATCATTATTATAAAACACCACAGACTGGCCAGGTGTTATTGCACGCTGTTTTTCATAAAACTTGACAAGTACTTTATCATTTTCCATGGGTACGATTTTGGCTTTCGCCTCTTTAGCTGTATATCTTATCTTTGCTGTAACTTCTATTTCAGATTCTAATTTGTCAAATGGGATAAAATTCAAATCAGTTGCAATAAGTGCATCTGCAAATATCTTATCTTCATCCCCTAAAACAACCTTGTTTTCTTCTGGCTTTATAGCAACTACATACATTCTCTTGCCAGTTGAAATACCAAGTCCCTTTCTTTGTCCAATAGTGTAATTGTAATAAGCTTTGCTTTTTCCAAGGATTTTACCCTCTGTGTCTACGTACACACCATCTTCTCTAATCCCTGTTTCTTTTTCAATAAACTTGCCATAGTTATTGTCAGGAATAAAGCAAATCTCCTGTGAGTCTGGCTTTTTTGCAACAGGGAGCTTAAATTTTTCTGCAAGTTTGCGAACATCATCCTTTGAAAATCTTCCTAAAGGAAAAAGAGTTTTAGATAACATCTCTTGCGTCATGTTATATAACACATATGTCTGGTCTTTTTCTTTTGCTTTAGACCTTTTCAAAAGGTATCTGTTCAAACTACTGTCATATTCTATAACTGCATAATGACCAGTCGCAATATAGTCCATACCAATAGCAATCGCTTTTTTTAAAAAAAGTTCAAATTTAATTTTTCTATTACACATTATACAAGGGTTTGGAGTCCTACCTTTTATATATTCATCAATGAAATAATCAATTACCATTTTCTTGAAATCATCCTTCATATTGAACACATAGTATGGAATATCAAGTATATTAGCGACTTTGCGAGCATCATCCACCGCATAGATTGAACAACAACTCTTCCCTGTAATTAGTTCCTCTCCACACTCGTTTTGCCAAATCTGCATAGTAGCACCGTATACCTCATATCCTTCTTCCTTTAAGATTGCGGCAGCAACAGAAGAGTCAACACCTCCACTCATTGCAACAAGGACTTTTTTCTTCAAAAAATCTCACCCTTTTATACCAATTTAGTTTTGTGTTTGCTGCTTCTGCTTGCTCAAATAATCCTCTATTGCAGCCTTGATTGCCTCTTCAGCCAAAACAGAACAGTGAAGTTTATTTGGCGGAAGACCATCTAACGCCTCTGCTACAGCCTTGTTTGTAATTTGCAATGCTTCTTCAATAGTCTTTCCTTTTACCATTTCCGTTGCCATTGAACTTGTTGCAACAGCAGCACCACACCCAAATGTTTTAAACTTTGCATCAACTATTATACCATTTTCTATCTTAAGATACATCTTCATTATATCCCCGCATTTTGGATTGCCCACTTGAGCAACACCGTTTGCATCCTCAATCTCTCCAACATTTCGAGGATTCATAAAATGTTCCAAAACCTTTTCACTATACATCTTTATCTGCCCCCTTTTTTCACCTTTTCATAAAGTGGGCTCATCTCTCTGAGCCTTGATACAATCTCTGGCAAGACCTCTAAAAGATAATCTATATCTTCTTCCGTGTTGTCTTCACCTAAGGTTATTCTCAATGAACCATGCGCTACCTCATGCTCAAGCCCTATTGCCAACAGCACATGTGATGGGTCTAAAGACCCTGATGTGCAAGCAGAACCGCTTGATGCTGCAATCCCTTTCATGTCAAGCATCAAAAGCAAACTCTCTCCTTCAATAAACTCAAATGAGAAATTAGCATTGCTTGGAAGCCTATTATATCTATCACCATTTAAACGAACATAATCAATCTTGCTCAGAACCCCGTCAATGAGCTTATCCCTCAGCTTTTGAAGCCTGCTTGCATACTCTGTAAGATTTGCGGTTGCAAGCTCAATCGCCTTGCCAAGCCCAACAATTCCTGCTACATTTTCTGTTCCTGCACGTCTGTTTCTTTCCTGTGCTCCTCCATGCGAAAATGGATGAATTTTTGTCCCTTTTTTGATATAAAGTGCTCCAACCCCTTTTGGTCCATAGAATTTGTGGGCAGAAAGTGATAGCAGATCAACACCCAAATCTTTTACATCAACAGGAATTTGACCAACTGCCTGAACAGCATCTGTATGAACAATTATTCGTCTTTCTTTTGCTATTTTTGCTATTTCTTTAACTGGCTGTATTGTACCAATTTCATTGTTTGCGAGCATTACAGAAATCAATATAGTATCTTCTCTTATTGCTTCTTTGACTTTTTGAGGATCCACAATACCATTTGGCTCAACAGGAACATATGTCACTTCAAACCCTAAACCCTCAAGATATTTTAGTGGGTGCAAAACTGCATGGTGCTCAATGGTTGTTGTTATAATATGCTTACCTTTATCTTTATTTGCAAAGGCTACACCTTTTAATGCCCAGTTATCTGACTCTGTTCCGCCAGAGGTGAAAAATATCTCTTGCACCTCTGCATTTAAAGCCTTAGCAACCCTTTCTCTTGCAAGCTCAATTGCCTTCTTTGCTTCTCTGCCAAGTTTGTAGATGGTTGATGGATTGCCATACTGCTCTGTTAAGTACGGCATCATCTCATCTAAAACTTCTTTTTTTAGTGGGGTTGTAGCTGCATGGTCAAAATAGATAATTCTTTCTTGCATTTATATCATCTCCTATTATTTTTATCTTTATAGTAGGGTTTCTATATCTATTATACCCTCTTTTTTAAATATAAAACATATAAGACTCATCTGGTGTCATCTTTTTATAATCATCAACCAAGTCTTGCAACGTTATTGAATCTACAACACTTTCGATTGCTTCTTTTACCTTCTCCCAAACTTTTTTTGTAACGCAAAAATCCGCTCTTGGACAATCCAGTTTTTCTATATCATCTATACACTCAGCAGGCGAAAGTGACCCCTCAAGCGCCCGTAAGATCTCTCCTATAGTTATTTTCGACGGTTCTCGAGACAGCATATACCCACCTTGAGCACCTCTTATACTCTTCACAAGTCCAGCCTTTTTTAAAGTTGCAATTAGCTGCTCTAAATAATGTTCAGAGATTTCTTGACGCTCGGCAATGCTCTTGAGTGAAACAAGTCCTTCATCATAATGCAGTGCTAAATCAAACATTGCTCTTACTCCATATCTTCCTTTTGTCGACAACCTAAACATTTTTATCTCTCCAATTCCGACTTGTATACTCGGTTTTATTATATGATAACATGTTGAAGTTGTCTTTGTCAATACATTTGCTAAATAAAAAAATCCATCTTTTTTAGATGGACTTTTTTAAGTTTTTGTTATCGCTTTTTATATCCTTCTATTACTCTCTTAATACTTTTGCAAAAGAGAGTAGTGTTATAACTGCTACCTTGAGAACTTGTCTATGGCTTGATAATCGTATGAACAAAATCAAAAGGAGTTATTGCTTTTGATATAAGCTTTTTAAACTTATCATCTCTTGTTATTAACCACTCTGCTTTGATTTTTTTGGCACATTGAAGTTGTAAAGCATCCTCTAAATCCTTTATAGCTGGATTTCTCAACGCATCTTCTACATCCTTTTTAGTTATACCAACAAGTTTTACTATGCTAAGTAATGCTTCAATACCTTGACGTGCTTTTTCATTCCCTAAATTCTTGGAGATAAAATAATAAATATCTGTAACAGCAAAAGAAGAAATATACCCTTCCACAACGTTTTGCTCACAGTATTTTAACACTGTATACGAATCGGTGTCAAATGGTGCTCTTTTTAATAAAACATCCAAAATAACATTAGTGTCAATTAACACCTTCATACTTTTTTAGCCTCTCATTCCTTATTTGTTTTACATCTATCTCTTTATTACCATAATTCTCCAGCAAACCATATAAAAAATCCACAGCAGAGGTATCACTCTTTCTAATCGGTGTAAGCTTTGCTACTTCTCTACCATTTTTTGTAATAATAATCTCTTCTTTCTCAGCAAGTTTCAGATATTTCCCTACTCTCATTTTAAATTCTGTTGCATTCACAATCATAGCTATCACCTCATTTTAAAGCTTAGCTATTTTTATTGTAACACAAAATAGTCATTGTTGTAAATCGTATTTTGACCAGTTGAATGGTTTTTTACCTGTTGTATAAAATGATATATGCCAAAACTAAAAAGGTGGGCATTCAAAATACCCACCCCAATTCTTGACAAAGAGCCTGATTGCACTTTTCAAAAATAATAAAATCGTCTGCCCTACTTTTCAAAGCTATTGGACAGACGAAGTATATTCTTTTGTGAATATAAATGGTAGCCCTAAGGGGATTCGAACCCCTGTCTCCGCCGTGAGAGGGCGGTGTCCTAGGCCTCTAGACGATAGGGCCATTTTGGCTGCGGGACTAGGACTCGAACCTAGACAAGGTGATCCAGAGTCACCTGTGCTACCATTACACCATCCCGCAACAATCAAAACGCGTATATTATAATAGCAGATATCTTGCACTTTGTAAATAGCAAAAATATATTCGTTGTTATTACATGCATTCGAATAATTACGCTATTGCAGATTATTATTAAATGAAAAGGTCAAAGAGGCAAAGTCCTCTTTGACCTCACACCAGCTCTATATAAACCATCATTGCGCCGTCACCTTTTCTTGGGCCAACCTTGATTATCCTTGTATAACCGCCATTTCTTCCTTGATATCTTGGCGCAATCTTCTGGAACAAATCATAAGCCACATCTTCTTCGTAAAGATACCCTAACACTCTTCTATATGATGCAAGGTCGCCCTTTTTAGCTATGGTGATGAGTTTTTCAGCTACTCTTCTCAAATCTTTTGCCTTTGCTTCTGTTGTCATTATTCTACCATGCTTGAACAACGATGTTGCCAAGTTTCTCATAAGAGCCTGTCTGTGGTCTGTATCGCGTTTGAGTTTTCTCAATTTGTTCATTTCTCTTCTTCCTCCTCCTTCGGCGTGCTATCGCTCTTTTTGAGGCTCAGTCCTAAGCTGTGAAGCTTTTGAATGACCTCTTCTAATGATTTTTTACCAAGGTTTCTTACCTTCATCATCTCTTCTTCTGTCTTGTTGACTAAATCTTCAACAGTGTTAATACCAGCTCTTTTGAGGCAGTTATACGACCTGACTGAAAGCTCAAGCTCTTCTATAGTCATATCAAGAAGTTTATTCCTTTTTGGTGGTTCTTGCTTTACAACTGTCTCGATCTTTGTCGGAATATTTGAAAGATCAGTAAACAGGTTAAAATGCTCAATCAAAATCTTTGCAGCAACTGTTAGTGCCTCATCAGGCCTGATAGTACCATTTGTCCAAATCTCCATTGTAAGCTTGTCATAATCTGTAACCTGACCAACTCTTGTATTCTCAACCTTATAATTTACCTTAGTAACAGGGGTGTAGATTGAATCAACAGGAATTACACCTATTGGCTGGTTTGATTGTTTGTTTCTCTCTGCAGGAACGTAGCCTTTGCCCTGATTCACTGTTATTTCCATAAAAAGTCGTGCGTCTTCATTCAGCGTTGCAATATGATGCTCAGGATTGCAAATCTCTATATCAGCATCTGCTTTTATATCCTTTGCCTTTACCTCACACTCACCCTGTGCCTCTATATACATTACCTTTGGACCGGGTGATGACATTTTGATTGCTAACCCCTTTAGGTTAAGAATAATCTCTGGAACATCTTCTAATACTCCTGGAATAGTAGAAAACTCATGGAGAACACCATCTATTTTTACCGCTGTCACAGCTGCACCAGGCAAAGACGATAAAAGCGTTCTTCTAAGTGCATTACCAATTGTGATTCCATAACCCCTTTCCAAGGGTTCAATGACATATCGACCATACTTTTGGTCCTGGCTTAACTCTTCACATCTAATTGTGGGTTTTTGAATTTCAATCAACTCAATATACCCTCCTTAAAAATAATACACCACAAACTGCTTTAGTGAGGGCATTTATTACTTGGAGTAGAGCTCTACAATCAAGTGCTCTTTGATTGGCATATCAATATCTTCTCTTGTTGGTAAAGCAATTACTTTACCTACAAGGTTTTCAACGTCCTTTTCAAGCCATTTTGGTGATGGTCTCTTTGCATATTTCTCTTTTATCTCAATAAATCTTGGTTTTGACTTGCTTTTTTCTTTTACTTCAATTACATCTCCAACATCAACAAGATAAGACGGAATATTTACAGTCTTACCATTTACTTTAAAGTGTGCATGCGATACAAGTACTCGTGCCTCACCACGTGATGATGCAAAACCCAATCTATACACCACATTGTCAAGTCTTCTTTCAAGTAAAGACAAAAGATTTTCACCTGCAATACCCTTCATCTTCTCAGCCATCTCAAAATATCTTCTAAACTGAGTTTCCAAAACACCATAGATTCTCTTTACCTTTTGTTTTTCTCTAAGCTGCATACCATACTCAGAAAGCTTCTTTCTCTCTTGACCATGCTGACCAGGGGGGTATGGTCTTTTTGCAAACGCACACTTTTCTGTATAGCATCTATCACCTTTTAAAAATAATTTCATTCCCTCTCTTCTGCATAGTCTGCAATCAGGTCCAATATACTTTGACAAGACAAAGCACCTCCTATAAAATTTTATACTCTTCTTCTTTTAGGTGGCCTGCAGCCATTGTGAGGAATTGGAGTAACATCTTTTATAAGCGTTACCTCAAGCCCTGCTGCCTGGAGTGCTCTAATCGCAGCTTCTCTCCCTGCACCTGGCCCTTTTACATAAACTTCAACTGTCCTCATCCCATGGTCCATTGCCATCTTTGCTGCTTTCTCAGCTGCAAGCTGAGCGGCAAACGGAGTTCCTTTTTTTGTTCCTGAAAAACCGCATGTTCCTGCACTTGCCCATGCAATTGCATTTCCTGATGGGTCAGTAATTGTAACAATTGTATTGTTAAATGTTGAATGTATATGAGCAATACCTTTTTCTACATTTTTTCTCTCAGAACGTCTAACTGTTCTTCTTGCTGGTCTTGCCATTCTTATTTACTCCTCCCTCTTATGATTTCTTTCTCATAACACCAACAGTTTTTCTTGGTCCTTTTCTGGTCCTTGCATTTGTCCTTGTTCGCTGACCACGAACAGGCAGTCCCCTTAAATGTCTTAAACCTCTGTAACATCTAATATCAATTAATCTTTTAATGTTTCTTGCAATCTCGGCACGAAGTTCACCCTCAACCTTGAAATTTTTATCAATATAATCTCTTATCTTAGCGACCTCATCATCAGTTAAATCCTTTACTCTCTTGTTTGGATCAACACCTGTATCTCTCAAAATCTGCTTTGACCTAGATAAACCTATACCAAATATATATGTCAGTGCAATTTCAATTCTTTTTTCTCTTGGTAAGTCTACACCTGCAATTCTTGCCATTCTAAAAATTCACCTCCAAAAAATTAACCTTGTCTTTGCTTATGCTTTGGATTTTCGCAAATTATTCTTATCTTACCCTTTCTTCTGATAACCTTGCATTTTTCGCAAATAGGTTTTACAGACGGTCTTACCTTCATTTTCTCTCCTCCTTCTTCAAAAAGAGTTTATTTTGACCTCCACACAATTCTGCCACGTGTCAGGTCATAAGGTGATAGCTGTACAACAACTCTATCACCCGGTAATATTCTAATAAAATTCATTCTCAGCTTACCAGAGACATGAGCAAGAACTTTATGCCCATTGTCAAGCTGGACTTGAAACATAGCATTCGGCAATGCTTCAATAACAGTCCCTTCTAATTCAATTACATCCTCCTTGGACAAGGCTTATCAACCCCCTACTCTTTTCTATTCTCAAATTCCTCTATCACCTTTGCAACCTCCGCATCAGTCAACTTTTTCTTGAGTATCTTTTCTTTTATCTCTTCGGAGACAAACTTGGTAGGTGCAATGTGTTTAATCTTTTTCTTCTTGGGCTTTTTAATCTTTCTCAATTTCCCATCTACAAGATACACATAACCATCATCGGTTATGTCAAATATAATAAAGAACCTATTTTTATCTCTCCCCATTTTGGACAGAACTATCTGCCCTATTTGAAGATCCATTTGAAAAACACCTCATAATGTAATTATCTCTGGTAAGCCCTCAGTAATTATGATAGTGTTCTCATAATGGGCAGAGAGCTTACCATCAAGAGTCTTTACAGTCCACCCGTCTTCTGCTGTGTAAACCTTGGACGTTCCTTCATTTACCATTGGCTCGACTGCTAAGGTCATGTTCTTGATAAGCCTTATCCCAACTCCAGCTTTACCAAAATTAGGGACCTGAGGTGACTCATGAAATTTTCTTCCAATCCCATGCCCCACCAAATCCCTTACTACACTGAAGCCACGGCTTTCTACATACCTTTGAATACTATTTGATATGTCTCCAACTCTTTTGCCAGCAACCGCGTTTTTGATACCTTCAAAAAAACTTTCTTCAGTAGTTTTTATAAGTAGCTTTGCTGTTTCGGAAATCTCCCCCACAGCAAAGGTCCTTGCTGCATCAGCATGAAGGCCATCTACACAAACTCCTACATCTATACTGATAATATCTCCACTTTCCAACCTTCTCATACTTGGGATTCCATGAACTACCTCATCATTGACTGAAGTACATATAGAGGCAGGATACCCATACAGCCCCTTAAATGATGGTATCCCGCCATTTTTAATTATATACTCTTCAGCAAATTCATCAAGCTCTTTTGTAGTAACGCCAGGCCTTATCAAATTCTCCAGCTCTTTTAATACCTTTGCTACAATCTTACCTGCGCATCTCATACTATCAAGTTCAGCCTCAGACTTAATAGTAATCATTTTCTGTCCCTTGCTCCTTATTCAACTCCAAGAGCTTTTAACACTTCTTTTGTTGTATCAGCAATTTCTTCTTGACCTACTGCTGTAACAAGCAAACCCTTATTTTTATAGTATTCTATCAGAGGTTGAGTCTGTGCATGATAGACCTCTAAACGCTTTTTTACTGTTTCTTCTTTATCGTCTTCTCTCTGGTAAAGTTGCCCACCACATATATCACAAATACCTTCTTTTTTGGGTGGCCTATAGATGACATGGAAGCTTGCACCACAGCTTTTACAGATTCTTCTTCCTGACATTCTCTCTAATATTTTTTCATCAGGTACTTCAATATTTAAAACCTTGTCAATCTTTTGCCCAAGATCAGCTAAAACCTTTTCTAAAGCTTCAGCCTGGGCAATTGTCCTTGGAAATCCATCAAGCAAAAACCCATTTTTGCAATCATCTTGCATAAGCCTATTCTTGACAATTTCAATTACTATCTCATCCGGCACAAGAAGTCCTTTGTCCATATATTCCTTTGCCTTTTTGCCAAGTTCTGTCTGGTTTTTTACATTTTCTCTTAAAATATCCCCTGTTGAAATGTGGGGAATCCCAAATCTACTGCTAAGGTACTCTGCTTGTGTACCCTTGCCTGCACCTGGTGCACCTAAGATTATAAGTCTCATCTTTTTTATTACCTCCACCAGTTAAAATGAACTCATTTTAACTCAAGAATCCCTTGTAGTGTCTCATGAGCATTTGAGCTTCCATTTGTCTTATTGTCTCAAGCGCAACACCCACAACAATCAACAAGCTCGTTCCACCAAAGTATATATTTAGCTGGTGTCTGAACATAAGCCCAACTAAGGTTGGCAAAATAGCTATAAATGCTAAAAACAGTGCGCCAGCAAAAGTCACTTTAGAAAGCACACGTGTAATAAAATCCACTGTTGGCTTTCCTGGTCTGATACCAGGTATAAATCCTCCATTATTTTTCAAGTTATTAGCAATCTCCACTGGATTGAAAACTATTGCAGTATAGAAATAAGTAAAGCCTATTATGAATAAAGCATAGAAAAATGTATACCAAAATGACCCCGATGAGAAATACGCTTTTACAAATTTGTAAAAGCCAGAATTTGGGAAAAACTGAGCTATTGTTGTCGGTAACATAACAAGTGATATTGCAAAGATTATTGGTATAACCCCTGCAATATTTACTTTAATAGGAATATGAGTGCTCTGCCCACCGTATACTCTTCTTCCAACTATTCTCTTTGCATACTGTACTGGAATTCTTCTTTCTCCCTCTTGGATTACAATTATAAAAACTATTATTGCCAATGCCATAACTAAGAATAAAAGCACACCAATAATACTTGTCAGCGAAAATTCATTTAACTTTGCAACATAGTTCCAAAGCGATACTGCTCCATTTGGAATTCTCGAAATAATTCCAGCAAAAATCAAAAGCGATATACCATTACCAATACCATTTTCTGTTATCTGTTCACCAATCCACATCAAGAATACTGTACCAGCTGTTAAAGCAAGTGTTATTGTTATAAATCCTAAAAATCCCTGGCCTTGTGTTGTGATAACAGGAACTCCACCTGTCAAGCCTTGTGCATTCTTGAGTCCAAAATAAATACCAACCGCCTGTAAAAATGCCAAGATTGCTGTACCATATCTGGTCCATTCAGCAAGCTTTTTTCTGCCCTCTTCGCCTTGTTTTGCAAGCTCTTCTAAAGCCGGTATAGCAATTGTCAAAAGCTGCATGATAATAGAAGAGTTGATATATGGTGTTACACTCATCGCAAATATACTCATATTTTTAAATGTTCCGCCAGCAACAACATCAAAAAAACCAAGCATCGTAAGGTCGTTAATAACCTTTGCTAAAGCATCCCTATCTATATAGGGGACTGGGATGAACGCCCCCAGTCTGAAAATGAGTAGCATAAAGAGTGTAAAGAGGATTTTTCTTCTCAGGTCAGGTAGTCTCCACGCATTTTTAATTGTTTCAAACACTTTAAATCACCTCTACCTTTCCTCCAGCTGCTTCTATCTTCTTTCTTGCACCTTCTGATACCTTCTGCACCCTTACAATTAGCCTCTTTGTGAGATCCCCTTTACCGAGTACCTTCACTCCGTCCTTCTCTATCTTGCTAATAACTCCTTCTTTGAGTAAAAGCTCAGGTGTAATTACCGTGTCATTTTCAAATCTTTCAAGTTTTTCTACATTAACTTCAGTATACACCTTTTTATTTATATTTTTAAAGCCCCTTTTGGGAATTCTTCTGGTAAGCGGCATCTGTCCACCCTCAAAACCTGGTCTGACACCGCCGCCTGAACGAGCCCATTGACCTTTATGACCTCTTGTTGATGTCTTACCATGACCAGAGCTTTCGCCTCTTCCAACTCTTTTTGGCTTTTTCTTAGCACCTGGCGCAGGTTTTAGTTCAAAAAGTTTCATAAAGCTTGCCCTCCTTTTTATTTGAGTATCTCTTCTAAGGTCTTTCCTCTAAGTCTTGCAACCTCTTCAGGTTTTTTGAGCTGCTTTAAAGCTTCAATTGTTGCATGTACAACATTAGCCGGGTTGTTAGATCCAAGGCTTTTTGTTCTAATATCTTTAATTCCTGCAAGCTCACAAACAGCTCTCACAGCACCGCCAGCAATAACTCCAGTACCCTCTGGAGCAGGTTTAATCAATACCTTTGATGCTCCAAAATCGCCAATTGCTTCATGTGGTATTGTTGTACCTACAATTGGTACTTCAATAAGATGCTTTTTAGCATCTTCAATAGCCTTTCTTATAGCATCAGGTATTTCAGCTGCCTTGCCGTGTCCTGCACCAACATGACCGTTCTCATCACCAACAACCACTATAGCTGAAAATTTAAGCCTCTTACCTCCCTTTACAACCTTTGCAACCCTATTTATATTAACAACTCTTTCTTTCAAATTTAATTCCTTTGGATCAATTCTCTTTTGAACCAAGCTCTATCCCTCCTTCAAAATTAAAACTCAAGACCAGCTTCTCTTGCGGCATCAGCTAATGCCTTTACTCTTCCATGATATGGGTAACCGCCTCTGTCAAATACAACCTTTGTTATTCCCTTTTCTTTTGCCCTCTCTGCAATAACTCTTCCAATATACTGTGCTGCCTCGATAGATTTTGTAGATGTCAATCTTGACTTAATCTCTGGTTCAAGTGATGATGCTGCAACTAAGGTGTGACCTTTCTCATCGTCAATTATCTGGGCATATATATATTTCAAGCTCTTGTAGACACAAAGACGAGGTCTTTCAGCTGTGCCAAAAACCTTTTTTCTAATTCTTTTGTGACGTATTAGCCTTTTTTCATTACGATTCACCTTTTTATACAAGCCCAATCACTCCCCTCTATTTCTTACCGCCTTTGCCGGCTTTTCCTTCTTTGAGTCTTAATACTTCATCTGCGTACTTAATACCCTTACCCAAATATGGGTCAGGTTCACGTACCTTTCTTATATTTGCAGCAAAGTTGCCAACTTGCTGCTTGTCAATTCCTTTTACCACTATTCTGTTCTGGTCAGGAACCTCGATAGTTATTCCCGCTGGCTCTTCAATCTCAACAGGATGAGAATAACCAACGTTCAAAATAAGTTTTTTCCCCTGTTTTTGTGCTCTGTAACCTATTCCAACAATTTCTAATACCTTTTCGTACCCTTTTGTAACACCCGCAACCATGTTAGCAATAAGTGTTCTTGTAAGACCATGGAGTGCTTTGTGGTGTCTTTCATCAGAAGGTCTCTGCACTAAAATCTGATTATTTTCTATCTTAACTATCATCTCAGGATGAATCTCTTTTGTCAAGCTTCCTTTTGGGCCTTTTACTGTAATGACATTGCCATCTATTTTAACTTCAACACCGCTTGGTATATCAATGGGTTTTTTGCCTATTCTTGACATCATTTCACCTCCAACAAAAATAAAGTCTTATTACCAGATGTAGCAGAGAACCTCTCCGCCAACTCCTTCTTTTCTTGCCTTTTTATCCGTCATTATGCCTTTAGATGTAGAAATAATAGCTATTCCAAGTCCTCCTAACACTTTTGGAAGCTCATCTTTACCTGCATATACTCTTCTTCCGGGTTTTGAAATTCTCTTTAGACCTGTGATTGCTCTTTCCTTGTTAGGACCATATTTCAATTTTATTCTTATAATTCCATTTTTTCCATCGTCAATAATCTCATATTCTTTTATAAAACCTTCTTCTAACAAAATCTGAGCAATAGCCTTTTTCATCTTTGATGCTGGAATATCAACAACTTCATGGCGAGCATTATTCGCGTTTCTAATACGTGTGAGCATATCTGCAATTGGGTCTATTACATACATTTTATTACCTCCTTCCGAATTAAAAATTACCAGCTCGCTTTCTTAACACCCGGTATCTCTCCATTATGAGCAAGCTTTCTAAAACAAAGTCTGCAAACGCCGAACTTTCTCAAATACGCTCTTGGTCTCCCACAAATTTTGCATCTATTGTAATACCTTGTTGAAAATTTCTGAGGCCTTTGTTGTTTTATAATCAGCGCCTTTCTTGCCATTAATTACCCTCCTTATCTTTTAAAAGTTAGCTTGCAAATGGCATACCTAAAAGTCTTAAAAGCTCTTTTGCTTCTTCATCAGTCTTTGCCGAGGTGACAATTGTTACCTCAAGCCCTCTAATCTTATCAACCTTATCATAATCAATTTCAGGGAAAACAAGCTGTTCTTTAAAACCTATTGAATAGTTTCCTCTTCCGTCAAATGATTTGTCAGACACGCCTCTAAAGTCTCTCACCCTTGGCAATGCAAGGTTTATCATTTTATCTAAAAATTCATACATTCTATCTCCTCTTAATGTCACCATACAACCTATTGGCATCCCTTTTCTCAATTTGAAGTTTGCAATAGACTTCTTTGCTCGAGTGACAATCGGTTTTTGACCAGTAATTGCCATCAGATCGTTCACAGCTGCTTCTAATGCTTTTGGATTGTCCTTGCCCTCGCCAAGTCCAATATTTACTACAATCTTGCCAAGCCTTGGCACTTGCATAACATTCTTGTATCCAAACTTCTGCATCATCGCAGGAACAACTTCTTTGTAGTACTTTTCTTTAAGCCTTGGTGCCATAAATGTTACCTCCCCTCACTTTGGCTATTAATCTATAATCTCACCACATTTTTTACATGTTCTAACTTTCTTTTCTTCTTCTCCCTCTTGGATGAACCTGTGACCTATGCGTGTTGGTTTGTTGCACTTTGGACATACAAGCATTACCTTACATGCCCAAATTGGTGCTTCTTGAGTAATAATACCACCTTGCGGCATCTTAGGATTTGGCTTTACATGCTTCTTAACAATATTAACACCCTCAACAACGACTTTTTTGTCTTTTGGTAAAACAGTAAGAACTTTACCCTGTTTTCCTTTGTACTTGCCTGAAATTACTACAACTGTATCCCCTTTTTTTACATGAACCTTGTTTGGCATGGCTTTCCCTCCTTAAAAGCTTATAGAACTTCTGGTGCAAGAGAAACAATCTTCATGAAATCTTTGTCTCTGAGCTCTCTTGCAACAGGTCCAAATATACGTGTACCTCTTGGTGTTTTGTCCTCTCTTATCAAAACTGCTGCATTGTCGTCAAACCTGATGTAAGTCCCATCTTCTCTTCTGATACCTTTTCTTGTTCTGACAATTACAGCTTTTACAACATCACCTTTTTTAACAACGCCACCTGGTGTTGCATCTTTAACAGAACAAACTATGATATCACCTATGTTAGCAAATTTTCTATTTGAACCACCAAGCACTCTTATACACATAACCTCTTTTGCGCCAGTGTTATCTGCAACCTTTAACCTTGATTGTGGTTGAATCATTACTCAATTTCCCTCCTTTTAAAACCTAAGGTTTGGTTTTAATTATTTTGCTCTTTCTAAAATCTGCACAACTCTCCATCTCTTTTCTTTAGAAAGTGGTCTTGTCTCCATTATCAAAACCTTGTCACCAACTCTGCATTCGTTGTTCTCATCATGAGCTTTAAATTTAGTTGTTCTTTTTATAGTCTTTTTATAAAGAGGATGCTGTACCAAAGTTTCTACTGCAACTACAACGGTTTTGTCCATTTTATCGCTAACAACAACACCAATTCTTGTCTTTCTCATACCTCTTTTTTGCTCCACTTAAATTCCCTCCTTAGAACCTACTTTATTTTGCATTTTTATTTGCCTTCTGTTGTTCAAGTTCTCTTTCTCTTAGGATTGTCTTTATTCTTGCAATTGTTCTTTTAACCTCTCTAATTCTCATTGGATTTTCAAGCTGGTTTGTTGCAAGCTGAAATCTCAAGTTAAAAAGTTCATTTTTCAACTTCTTTAGCTCATTGTGAAGCTCTTGATTTGTCATCTCACGAATCTTAGACGCCTTCATTTACCTCACCACCCATTTCCACATCTTGTCTTGAAACTATCTTACACTTTATTGGCAGTTTATGGATAGCAAGTCTTAAAGCCTCTTTTGCAACCTCTTCATCAACACCGCCCACCTCAAACATAACTCTTCCTGGTTTTACTACTGCAACCCAGTACTCAGGCGAACCTTTACCAGAACCCATTCGTGTCTCTGCAGGTTTTCTCGTCACAGGCTTGTCAGGAAATATCTTTATCCAAACCTTACCGCCTCTTTTTATATGTCTTGCAATAGCTACTCTGGCAGCCTCAATCTGATTGCTCGTAATCCAACCTGGCTCTAATGCCATAATACCAAAATCACCATATGCAACAAAGTTGCCTCTTGTTGCTTTTCCTTTCATTCTGCCACGCTGTTGTTTTCTGTACTTGACACGCTTTGGCATAAGCATTATTTATCTCCTCCTTTTTCAGCAGCTGCTCCTTTTTGCGGCAACACATCGCCTTTATATATCCACGTTTTAACACCAATTCTTCCGTATGTGGTATGAGCCTCTGCAAATCCATAGTCAATGTCTGCCCTTAAAGTCTGGAGAGGAATTCTCCCTTCCTTATACCACTCAGTTCTTGCAATGTCAGCACCGCCAAGTCGGCCAGATACCATCGTCTTGATACCTTTTGCACCGCTTCTAAGTGCTCTTGCCATTGCTTGTTTCATAGCCTTTCTGAATGAAACTCTCTTTTCAAGCTGAGCAGCAATATTCTCTGCAACAAGCTGTGCATCAAGCTCTGGTACCTTAATCTCCTTTATATCAACTGAGATTGTCTTTCCACCTGTAATCTTTTCAAGCTCTTTTCTCAAAGCCTCAACACCAGAACCTGCTCTTCCTATAACAATCCCCGGTTTTGCTGTATGAATTATAACCTTTATTCTCTTTGCAGCTCTTTCTATCTCAATTCTTGAAATTCCTGCATTGTAGAGTTTTTCCTTAATATGACGTCTGATTTTGTAGTCTTCAAGTAAATACTTTTCAAAATCTTTGTCATTTGCAAACCATCTTGAATCCCAGTCCTTGATAATCCCAAGCCTAAACCCCTTTGGATGAACCTTTTGACCCATTTATTTCCCTCCTTATCAAAAGTTACTCTCTTTCTTTGAGTACAACTGTAATATGGCTTGTTCTTTTTCTAATCAAGAAGGCTCTTCCTTGTGCTCTCGGTCTTATTCTTTTTAGCATAGGTCCACCGTTTGCATAAATCTCTGCTATATAGAGTTTATCAACATTCATGTTATGGTTATTTTCTGCATTAGCAATCGCTGACTTTAGGAGCTTTTCAACAAACCTTGCACCTCTTTTTGGTATAAATTTCAATATATTCAAAGCTTCTTGAACAGGTTTATTTCTGATAAGATCAATAACTATTCTGACCTTTCGTGGCGATATCATTGCATAGCGCAAGGTAGCTGTTGCCTTTTTCACTTCAGTATTTGTATTTACAGCCTTTTCCACAAGCTTCTCCTCCCTTCTAACAATTGAACACTAAAATCCTAAAACCACAATAATTTTTATTTCAGCGCAGTTGACCTTTCTGTGTGATGCCCATGTCCTTTGAATGTTCTTGTTGGAGCAAACTCGCCAAGCTTATGTCCAACCATCTCTTCTGTTATATACACAGGCACATGCTTTCTTCCATCATAGACAGCTATTGTATGACCCACCATCTGAGGCAAAATTGTTGACCTTCGAGACCATGTCTTGATAACCTTTTTCTCATTGTTCTGGTTTAGTTTTTCAATCTTTTTTAAAAGCTTTGGGTCACAATAAGGACCTTTTTTTAAAGATCTGCCCACGCTTATCCCTCCTTGTATAATTATTTTCGTAAGACACATCAAAAAAATTCCAATAAAATAACAACCAAAGTTTCGGTTAACATAAGATTTTAAGACGCATCGACTAAAATAACATTTCTAATCCATCCTCTTTGAGAGGAAAGCAGCGCAAAATCACTTCTCGCTGCTTGTGGCTTCTAATCTTTAGCCACTTTTTAAACACTATCTTTAACGCTGGCCTCTTGCCAGCCTTGCTAACTTTGATATAATTCTTTCTATCTGGGCATGGAATTTAATGTCCTTACCCCCCTGGGTGCGGATTTTTAAATCCCGCTTACCCGCAAACGAGACTATTATTCCATTCCAGGTAAGTCTAAACTATTTGGCTGGTTGAGGCCAGCTTAAAACCTAATTAAAGCTGGTTCCTCGTATCACTTGCAAGGTTGTATACTTACCTTCGCTCGGAATGGAAAACTCATGCCCTAATTCAATTTTAAAACTACTTACGAGGAGGTCTTACGCCATGAACTTAAAACCTATTGCCGGGATTGATGTCTCTAAATATTTCAGCGAAATGGTGGTTATCTCTCCTACAAATGAAATAATCGCTCGCTTGACTATCCATCACAACAATCCCTCTGACTTTGATAGGGCTATCGAAATCCTTAAAAAAGTTGAAGAGGATTTCGCGGCTCGCCCTACCATCGTCATGGAAGCCACAGGGCATTACCACAAAATCCTCTCCCGCTTCTTTACTTCTAATGGCTGGGATGTTGCAATTATCAACCCCATCCAATCTAATTCTATCAAAAATGCGGGAGTTAGAAAAGTAAAAAATGATAAAATTGATGCCCTGTGGATTGCCTTAACTTTCAGACTTACTAACTCTACTACAGCACAACCTTCATCTGAAATCCTTGAGTGCTTGAAAAACCTATGCCGTCAGTATTACAACCTCAGCGATGAGTTAACCTCTTACAAATATAGACTTACTTCTGTCGTCGACCAAATTATGCTCAATTTCAAAGAGGTCTTCCCTGACATTTGCTCTAAAACATCTTTGGCTATACTTGAAAACTACCCCACTCCAAACGATATCTTGGGCGCTGACACCGAAAAACTTATTTCCATCATTCAGCAAACTTCTAAAAAAAGCTACCAATGGGCTAAAGAAAAATACGAACTACTCATTGCAAAAGCTAAAGAATTTAAGTCTTTTTCTATCTCCAACTTGGCAAATGTTACTATGCTTAAAGTCTATATTAACATGGTCTTAACTTTACAGCAAAACATCGACAAAATTTTTGAATCCATAAATCAACTTGTTCAGCAGTCTTCACAGACTCAGCCTTCAATATCCGAAAATATTAACCTTCTTCAATCTATCCCCGGCATAGGTTTTCTATCCGCTGCAACTATCCTTGCTGAAATAGGTGATTTCGAAAAATTTTCAAAACCCAATAAACTTGTTGCCTTCTTTGGCATTGATCCTTCCGTAAATCAATCGGGACAATTTGTTGGCACAAAAAACAAAATGTCTAAACGTGGCTCTAAAATCTTGCGAAGAATCTTATTTACAATTGCTCTTGCTAATATCAGAACCAAAAGAGATTCTAAGCCTTGTAATCCTGTGCTATTCGAATACTATCAGAAAAAATGCCAACAAAAGCCTAAAAAAGTTGCATTAGGCGCTGTTATGAGAAAAATTATTTGTATCATCTTTGCTGTTATGCGTGATAAAAAACCTTTTGAACTTAGAACTCCTGAGGAACATATTCGAAGATGCTTTAATAACACTGCTGTTTATTGCGTATAAATAGTTGTTTTATTAATGAAACATTAGTTAACCATAATATGTGCTCAGCCTCCATATGTTATGTCAACTTCTAATGGATGGCTTACCTTCTTATACCCTTTTAAAAGAATTTTCTACCATAAAATGTTATCAAAAATTTTTTAAAAAACTCTTGACTTTAATTAGCTGGTCTCACTTATAAAGCTGCTTTTATATTATTTTCTTCTCTTGACAATGAATTTGTCTGATGGTTTATTCTTCTTTCTTGTCTTGTAACCCAATGTTGGTTTGCCCCACGGTGTAAGTGGCCCTGGATGACCAATTGGTGCTTTACCTTCACCACCGCCGTGTGGATGGTCAACAGGGTTCATTGCAGAACCTCTAACTGTTGGTCTGATACCCATCCATCTTTTACGTCCAGCTTTTCCTATTCTGACATTCTCATGGTCTAAGTTTCCAACCTGACCTATTGTAGCTCTGCACTCTTGGCTTACATATCTGAGTTCACCAGATGGAAGTCTGATAAGAGCATATTTGCCTTCCTTTGCCATGAGCTGTGCAACTGCACCTGCACTTTTCACAAGCTGACCGCCTCTGCCGGGATATAGCTCAATGTTGTGTATCATTGTACCAACAGGAATATATTTAAGTGGCAAAGCATTACCAACTTTAATATCTGCATCAGGACCTGACATAACAGTATCTCCAACTTTTAAGCCCTCAGGTGCTAAGATATATCTTCTTTCACCATCTGCATAACATAAGAGTGCCAAAAATGCTGTTCTGTTTGGGTCGTACTCGATAGCCTCAACCTTTGCAGGAATACCATCCTTATCCCTTTTAAAGTCAACAATTCTTATCTTTTTCTTATGTCCGCCACCTCTATGACGAACAGTAATTCTTCCTTGATTGTTTCTTCCTGCCCATTTCTTTTCTGTAAATACTAAGGATTTTTCAGGCTCTGTCTTTGTAATGATCTCTTTATAGTTCAAAACTGATGCATTTCTGCGGCCTGGCGATGTAGGCTTGTAGACTATTATACCCACCTTTTTTCCCCTCCTTATTAGCATTTATGCTCAATTAGATTAAGCTGTCAAAGAACTCTATTGTCTTGCTCTTGTCTGTGAGTTTAACAATGGCCTTTTTCCATGCCTTTGTTCTTCCTTCAAATCTTCCTACTCTCTTTCTCTTTGGTTTTACATTCATTGTCCAAACCTTTTCAACCTCAACGCCAAACAGCTGCTCAACAGCTTTCTTTATCTCAATTTTGTTAGCTCTTCTATCAACTTCAAATGTGTATTTTTTCTGTGGAATCATGCTCATGCTCTTTTCTGTTATTATTGGCCTTTTAATTATCTCTTCTGGCAACATATTATGCGTACACCTCCTCTACTTTCTTTACAGCGTCCTGGAGGATAATAAACTTGTCATATTTTAGTATATCAAACACATTCAAGTTTCCTACTTGCAATGTCTTTACTTCCGGAATGTTCTTTGTTGACTTTTGTAAATATTCATTCCTTTCAGGAATTACTATCAAGGCTTTTTCATTCTCAAGCCCTAAATTCTTTAAAACCCTGATTACCTCTTTTGTTCTATACTGGTTCATATCCCATTTGTCAAGCACAATGAGATTGTTCTCTTTGACTTTGGAAGACAGTGCACATTTTAAAGCAAGTCTTCTTACTTTCTTTGGAAGGTCTATTGAAAAATCTCTTGGTTTTTTTGCAAATACAACGCCACCTTTTCTCCATGTGGGAGCTCTGATAGAACCTTGTCTTGCTCTACCTGTTCCTTTCTGCCTCCATGGCTTTCTACCACCACCACGGACTTCTGCTCTTGTCTTTGCAGCAAATGTCCCCTGACGTCTGTTTGCAAGATGTGCAACAACAGCTTGGTGCAAAACATGAGTATTTATAGGAACATTGAAGATTGAGTCATTAAGCTCAATCTCACCAATCTGTTGCCCTTCTATATTGTAAACCGGAACCTTTGGCATTCTTTTTCCTCCTTCCTAAAACTTAAAGCTTATTTGCTCTTAACTGAGTCTCGGATTATTAAAAGTGAATTCTTATTTCCTGGAACACTTCCCTTTACAAGAAGCAGGTTTCTTTCTGGGTCAACCCTTACAACCTGCAAGTTCAAAACTGTCACTCTCTGACCACCCATTCTACCAGGCATCTTTTTACCTGGGAATGTTCTTGCAGGGAATGTATTAGAACCCATTGAACCAACTCTTCTGTGATACATAGAACCGTGGCTCATAGGACCTCTTTGCTGACCATGTCTTTTGATAACACCTTGGAATCCTTTAGCTTTTGAAATACCAGTTACATCTACTCTTTCGCCAGGTGAAAAGATGTCAACCCTTATCTCTTGCCCAACTTCATATTTATCTGCATCTTTTAGCCTCAATTCTCTCAAATATCTCTTTGGCTTTACACCGTGTTTTGCAAAATGACCTCTTAAAGGCTTGTTTAGTTTGGTTTCTTTTATATCCTCAAAACCCACTTGAATAGCTGCATAACCATCTTTTTCAACTGTCTTTTTTTGAACAACAACACATGGCCCTGCTTCAATTACTGTGACAGGTATTACCTTCCCTGCCTCATCAAAAACCTGTGTCATACCTATTTTTTTGCCAAGTATACCCTTTGTCATGTGCTTACACCTCCTTTAGCTTAATCTCGATGTCAACACCTGCAGGAAGTTCAACTCTCATAAGTGCATCGACTGTTTTCTGTGTGGGCTTGATAATGTCAATAAGTCTTTTGTGAGTTTTGATTTCAAATTGTTCACGCGAATCCTTATACTTGTGTGGTGCCCTGATAATTGTAATTACCTCTCTGTCTGTTGGCAGTGGTACTGGTCCTGATACCTCTGCACCTGTACTCTTTGCTGTCTCAACAATCTTCCTTGCTGACTGATCTAAAAGCTTGTAATCAAACGATTTTAACTTGATTCGCATTCTTTGTGCCTTTGACATGTATTCCCCTCCTTAAAAATAGTGTTATTTTATTTTATCTGCGACAGGGGAACTTGGCAACTTAGCCGTGTGTGTCAGAACTTTTTATATAAAAATACCCGGAGTTTTCCATCTTCGGGCATAAAAACACCGGGCATGAAATATTCTTTCATACCTTCCCCGTGTCGCCCGTCTCAAAGGACAAGACATACTCAGCAAAAATTCCCTGCAAAGTCCTTTACCTTTGCAGCAACCTTTTGCCTCATCGCAAGCTTTTTAAGTAGTTTTTTCTTTTACCCACACAACGACTTTATAATTTTATAATAAAAAAAGGCGGTTTGCAAGAGAAATTTTAATAAGTTGCTCCGCCTTCTTGATAGATTTTTTTAATTAGCTCAACGTCAACCTCATCCGCCTTTACAAAGTGATTTGGTTCAGCACCACAATATGGACACGGAGAATTTAAATCAACAATCTCATAACCACAAATTCCACAGACATATTTTTCTTGCATATTCATTTTACCTCCTCAGTATATTTTACTTCCCTTGTTATTTATTTAATACCCACAAATCAAAATTTTCTATCAAGATAATCTTTTAACAATTTGATATGTTTCTCTTCGTCAAGTATTATTCTTTCTAAAAGCTTTCTGATGTACCTATCATCTATCATTTCAATGTGCCTCTTGTAATTTTTGATTGCCTCCTTTTCGGATTGTATATCAATTTTTATCATGTCTTTTAAATCTTTGTCGTAGTTTACAAAATACCCGTTCCAGTACTGACCATATGTTGTGTAAGAACCCCTATATTTTGGCAGTGCACCAAGTAGGTAAATTGTAGTACCAAGAAGGTCCAAGTGTTTCATCTCAACCCAAGCAATTCCAATAATCAGCTCTGCAAAGTCTTTGTTTCTTACATCACTTATAAAATGCTGGTAAGAATAGAGTGCAATTGCTGTAAATTCACTTGCATATCCTGCATAGTCATCAAGCAAAATCTCTGCATAGTGCCTGTTTGGCTCTTCAACTTTTGGCTCTGGATATGGTGCATCATATGCAAACTTAGTCCAATCCATTTTTAACCTATTACCTCCCAAAAGTTTTTATTGGGCTTTTAATACATTATATTTTTGAAAGCAATTTTTGCTACTTTTCAGACTTCATTTTGAAAAACTTCCTAAAAGGACGGATAATTTATCAAAAAACTTTGGTAAAACTTTTTGAGGTTTTGATGTATAATTAGCTTAAAGTAAAGAAGTTTCAAAGTAGTTTAAGGTGGTGGAAAAGATTTATGAAAATAGGTGTGGGAAATCTTCTCTTATCAATCTCATACTTAATAGACATCGCCCAAGGCAGAAAGGAACATGCACCAAAGGTTACATATATATCTTTGCAAATTGCAAAACAACTACAAGTCGAAAAAGGTGAGATAAAAAAGATTTATTACGCATCATTTCTGCATGATATTGGTATCACTGTTTCTGATAATAATTTTTATGCTTCACATTTGGATATTCAACTCGCAAAAAAACATTGCCTGTTAGGATATGAGTTTGTTAGAAAGCTCCCATTAGATGAAGAGATTTCAGAAATCATTAAATACCATCATGACTTTTACAACGGCTCTGGTGCATTCGGATACGACTATAGAGTTTTGCCATTGGCCTCTCAGATTATAAATCTGGCTGACCAGATAGACATAAGCATGAACTGGTCAAAGCCTTACTATTTACAGGTTGATGATTTAAAAGAGTGGGTGGGGAAAAATAAAGGCATTTTGTTTAATCCATTTATAGTTGATGCATTTTTAGATATTACTGATAAGGATAAATTTTGGTTAGACCTTTACAACCCTCAACTGAGGCAGATCATCTTAGGACTTTTACCAGATGATGAGGTTTACTTTAACATACAAACTATGCTCAAATTCTCCGAAGCAATTGCTCTTTTGATTGACAATAAAAGCAAGTTTACCCATCTTCACTCCCAGGGGTTGTCAGAGGTAGTATTTGAAATTGCCAAAATAATGGGATTAGATGATGAAACTTCATATAAACTAAAAATTGCTGGCTATTTACATGATTTGGGCAAGATGGTTGTACCAAATGAGATACTAAACAAAGAGGGAAAGCTTACAAAAGAGGAATTTTACATAATAAAGTCACATCCGTACTACACAAAGCTAATTTTAGACCAAATCCCTGTGTTCAAAGGCGAAATCTCCAACTGGGCAGGAAATCACCACGAAAGGGTAAATAGAAGTGGATATCCTGAAAAACTTGGAAAAGATGAACTTTCTCTTTTAGATAGAGTAGTGGGAATATGCGATGTATACCAAGCCCTCATTGAAGATAGACCATACCGAAAAGGATTGGGTCAAAAAGAAGCACTAAGTATTATTTATGATATGGTGAAGAATGAACTATTTTTAGAGGAAGAGTTTGAACTTCTCAAAAGAGCAGTGGTATAAAGAGAAAACTTTACTACTGCTCTTTATAGCTACTGCCTTTGATAACAAATCTTGCACCAACTGGTTCAGCATTCTCAGCTTCTACTGCAAAGCCATGCTTGTCAAAGATTGCTTTGGCAATTGAAAGTCCTAAGCCAATTTCTCCTCTTTTCCCTTTAAAAAATCTTTCAAAGATTTTGTCAATTTCATCATTTTTGAAACCTTCTCCGTTATCTTCTATTCTAACTTCAAATTCGTCCTTTTGAAGTTTAATTTCAATCACTACTTTACTTTTAGCATACCTTATACAATTAGAAATTATATTAGAAAAAGCTTCTTTTAGCTTTTCTTTATCACACAAAACTGGAATTTTGGTGTTAGGCTCAAATACTATTTCAATTCCTTTTGAAAGAGCATACCCTTCATTGTCTAAAACTGCATCAAAAAGGATATCTTCCAGATTCCTCTTTTCAAATACAAAATAGTTCTCAACAGATTCAATCTTGGTAAGGTCTATAATCTGGTTTATCAATATCTTTAGCTTATCTACATGCTCAATTATCCTGTCGGCTGCGTGATTAGCCTTCTCTACATCTAAAAGTCCCATTTTCAGAACTTCTGCATACCCACGAATAGAAGTAAGCGGTGTTTTCAATTCATGAGAGATGTTTTGCAGAAATCTAATCTGTGCCTGGTTATATTCCGAAATCTTTTCTATAAGCTTGTTAAACTCATGTGCAATCATACCAACTTCATCTCTTGAACCTACCTCAACCTTTTTATTAAATCTCATCTTTGAAGCTTCTATTATTCCCTCTTTTAACTTCAGAAGACCCTGAATTATTTGCTTAGATACAAACACACTAACTGCAGCTGCCAAGAGCGCAGTAAAGATTGCAATCTGGAAAATGAGACTAAAAAACCTCTTTTGAAAAATTGAAATTCTTTCTAAGTCACTGATAATAAGGATAAAGAAATGTGTATTTGATTTACTTTTATACAAAGTAAACAAATAAGGTTTCTCCTGTAATTGTCCAATTTCAAAACTATATGAAAACTCCTTATTCTCATCAAATAACTTCATTATTTTTACTCGCGCTTCAACATCCAGCTCTTTATTTGAATACTCAATTGAGCCATCATTAGTAACTATTACAATATAGTCCTGAAGAAATTTATATCCCCATGTTTCAAAATATGACTCAAATTTTTTTAGATCTTTAATATTTTTACTTTGATTTATAAAAAAGGATTCAACAAGCTTTGCAAATCTTAAATTATCTGTTTTTACCTGTTCTATTAAGTTACTTTTAAAAGTAGCATAAAAAATTATCGAAAATGTAGCAAATATGAACACTATGAGACCTAAGTATGAAAGATAGATTTTAGTTCTGATTTTCATCTTTCTTCTCCTCGAGTTTATATCCAAGTCCCCACATTGTCTTTATCTCGATAGGAAGTTTATACTGTAAAATCTTTTTTCTCAACCTTTTTATCACATCATCTACCATTCTTTCATCATATAAAGCCGGGGCTCCCCATACCTGCTCTAATATGTAGCTTCTTTTGAGTACCTTGGAGTGCTCCCTAAAGAGAAGTAAAAATGTCTCAAATTCTTTTGGCGAAAGGTCCACTTTTACATTATTGTAAAATACACTCTTCTGATTTAAATCAACCTTTATTCCAAAAAATTCTAAGACATTGTCAACTTTAAGAGTATCTTTACCCACTCTTCGTAAAATTTTCTTAATTCTTGCTTCAAGCTCAAGTAGTGAAAACGGTTTTGATATGTAATCATCACTGCCAAGCTCAAGTCCCAAAACTTTATCAAACTCTTCACCTTTAGCCGAGAGCATTATAATTGGCACATTGCTACTTTTCCTTATTTTTTTGCACAGCTCATATCCATCAATGTCTGGGAGCATAATATCTAATATAACTATGTCAGGCTCATTTTCCTCAAACTCTTTTAAAAAACTCGAAGCATCTTCAAATGTTTTAACCTCGTAACCTCTGCTTATCAGATACTGATAGATAATGTCCAAAATATCTTTTTCATCATCGACAACATATACAAGGTATCTTGACATTGTGATTTTCCTCTCTTTTTTGAATAATTCAAAAAATATCTTGTCTTGTTTGAAAAATTCTTGAAACTTTTGTATACTATATAATTGTCAGGATTTATAAGACTATTTCTAAGATTCATTATAGCACATTTTATGCACTGTTTGCAGGAGGTGAAACAAGATGATAAAGTTTGGAACAGACGGCTGGAGAGCAGTAATCAGTAAGGATTACACTTTTGACAATGTAAAGATTGTCGCCCAAGCAATTGCTGACTATATCAAAGAAATTGATGACAAAAGACCTGTTTTGGTAGGATATGACACAAGATTTATGTCAGAAGAGTATGCTCGGCTTTGCGCAGGGGTTCTTGTTGCAAACGGCATAAAGACATATCTTACAAAAAAGCCAACACCAACACCTGTTGTATCATTTACTGTCAAGAACATGAATTTAGCAGGAGCTATAATGATTACAGCAAGCCATAACCCACCACAGTGGAATGGGATAAAGTTCAAAGGCGATTATGGTGGGTCTGCACTTCCGTCTATAATTGCTGAAATTGAAAAACATCTTTATAAAAATGAGGTAAAGTTTGTTGAACCTGAAGAAAGCAGTCTCTTTTCCTTTATAGATGCTGACAAGGACTATTTTGAACACATTGAAAAGCTTGTAGACCTTAATCTTATTGCAAAATTCAAACCTTTTGCAATAATCGATCCAATGCACGGTGCTGGAGTTGGATATGTTAAAACCTTGTTAGAAAAATATGGAATCAAACACATCCAGATAAGAGATGAAAGAAACCCGTACTTTGGAGGAGTCAATCCAGAACCTATTTATAAAAACCTTGGAAAATTGATTGATACTGTTGTCCAAAACAACGCAGACATTGGCCTTGCAACAGACGGCGATGCAGACAGGGTAGGGGCTGTTGATGAAAAAGGAGAGTTTATTGATTCACACAGAATATATGCACTGCTTCTGAGACATTTAGTTGAAGTAAAAGGTTTAAAGGGTGGTGTTGTAAAAACATTTTCAACAACCAATATGGTTCCTATTTTGGCAAACAAGTACGGGCTCAAAATCTATGAAACACCGATTGGCTTTAAATATATCTGCGAACTTTTCTTAAAAGAAGACATTCTCATTGGTGGCGAGGAAAGCGGGGGTATTGGAATCAAAAATCACATACCTGAAAGAGATGGAATTTTATGTAGCTTGCTTCTTCTTGAGATTATGGCTTATTATCAAAAACCAATCAGTCAAATACTTGACGAGCTTTTTAAAGAAATAGGTTATCACTACTATGACAGAGTTGACCTGCATTTGCCAAACGAAATCAAAGAAAAGACGTTGAAGATGATTTCCCAAAACACAGAGTTTGCAGGCAGAAAGATTAAAGAGATTCAAACATTAGACGGCTATAAATATATCTTTGAAGATGGCTCATGGATACTCTTCAGAGCATCTGGCACAGAACCTGTTTTGAGAGTATACACAGAACAGTTCACCAAAGACGAGGTCAAAAGGCTTTTAGATGAGGCTGTGAAGTTGATAGAGGAAATGAAATAAAAAGATTTAATAATTGGTCAATTATGTACTTTGTATTCTGTTTTCTTGCTTTTTTCTTTTTTTAATCTGTGATGTTAAAATATAGTTTTATTAGATATTAATGCCTAATCCTTGCAGCAAAAGGAATAAGGGAAATTTGATAAATAAATAACCAAATAGTAAAACAGCTGATGTTGGCATAATAAATATTCATAATCAATACTTAGTGATAAATAAGTTTAATTGTATTAGATATACAATTTTATAACTGATTGGCCAAATCTGAAAGAATACATTTATCTAATACACAAATGGGTAACTTTGTAATATTTTATTAGAGAAAAACATTCTAATTCAGGGAGATACTACAGAATGAAAAACAATAGAAATGCTATTAACTTGTTATGTTCTCAATTTATATCAGAGATTGGAAATTGGGTTGATAGGGTTGCTTTACTTACATTAGTGTATAGTGTTAGCAAGTCAAATTTACAAATGTCCATTCTTTCCATTTTGATATTATTACCTGCTGTTATATTTGGTATTCCATTTGGAAAAATAATTGATTTATCGAACAAAAAAATAATTTTGGTATTTGGAGATATTTCGAGAGCTTTATTAGTAATATTAGTACCTTTTTTAACTAATCATGTATTTCTGATTGTGTTTATTATATCTTCTATCACCGCTATTTATGAAAATACAAGAAATAGTATAATTCCAGAACTAATCACCAAAGAAGAAATACGTAAAATTAACAGTCTTAGTAGCTCACTAAATTCTATTATGATGGTTGTTGGTCCCTCAATAGGTGGGTTATTAACTTCTTATCTTAATTTGAAATATTGTTTTTTTATTGATTCATTTACTTTTCTTGTTTCTGCCATTTTCATTTCTCAAATTTCATACCATAAACACAAAAGCACTGAAAACCAAAGTAAAAATACAAGATATTTAGAATTCTTAGAATATTTGAAATCTAACTTTATCATAAAAAGTTTAATAATTCTCAATGGTTTAATTGGTTTATTTGCAGGAATTCTAAACGGACTGTTAATTGTTTATGTGATTAACTATTTACATACTGATTCAAAAGGATATGGTTTTATTCTGACATCAAAAGGAATTGCAATGGTTATTACCTCGCTTTTTGTTTATAAATATATAAAAACAATAAAAAACGAAACTCTTCTTTTAACAGGAGTAATAGGTATTGGAATTTCTACCATTTTATTCTCATTAAATAATATTTTTGTATTTGCTCTTTTCATCCATTTTGTGAATGGAATATGTAATTCATTTTATGCTATTGCTCGAACCACTATAATCCAAGGAAATTGTAACAAGAAACTATTAGGAAGAATTTTTAGCTTTAATTCAATAGTGGTAAATATTTCCTCAATTATTTCTTTGTTAATCGGAGGAATTATATCTAATACTATATCTGTTAAGACAATTTTCTTAACCAGCGGAATTAGCATTACACTAATAGGAATGGTTTATTTTATTAATTTATCAAAAAACTATCATGAAATACTTCAGCACAGTAGATAAAATAATATAAATTTTTTTAAACAGCGAGGCTATACAAATAATTTGTAGCCTCGCAAAACTTTCATTCAAACTTTCTCAAAAACTGGCTATAAAACTTATATGTCATATAAACATCAACCTTGCTTGTTATTTCAAATGTTGAGTGCATAGACAGAACTGGAACGCCTGAGTCTATAACATTTATCATCTTTCTTGCAATAAACATAGCAATTGTACCTCCACCGCCTTGGTCAACTTTACCTAAAAGACCTGTCTGCCAGCAGATGTTATTTGAGTTCAAAAAGTTTCTGATTTTGCCCACATACTCTGCTGTTGCTTCAGAACCACTGTATTTGCCTCTAACTCCTGTATACTTTTCAATGGTAACACCGTGACCAATTAACGTGGAATTAAGCTTATCATAAGCACCTTCATATGTGGGGTCAAGTGCTGCTGCAACATCACCCGAAATTGCTGCTGAGTTTTCAAAGCAAAGAGCCAAATCAAGGCTATTCTCGTACTCACCCAAAGCTTTCATTAGCTTTGCAACTGATATATCAAAAAAGCTTGCCTCAGCGCTTGATATTCCAACACTTCCTATCTCCTCTTTGTCAACCAAATAGACTATTGCAGTCTTTTCGGGAATTTCATCAATTGAAAATATAGCTTCTGCTGCCAAAAAGCTGCACGCTTTGTCATCCTGACCATATGCACCAATTAAGCTTCTGTCAAGTCCCACATCACGCGCTTTTGCAGCCGGCACAACTTCAATATCAGCTGAAATAAGATCTTCTTCTGTTATTCCATATTTATCATTCAAAATTTTTAATATGTTCAGCTTAACCTTTTCTTTTACCTTCTCATCATTAAACGGCATACTTCCTATAAGCACATTCAAATTTTCAGCCGGAATTGCCTCGCTTGCTTTTTTCTGAAGCTGCTCAGAAGATAAATGAACAAGAAGGTCTGTTATATAAAAAACAGGGTCATTTTCATCTTCACCAATTGTAATCTTCACTTTTGAACCATCACTTTTCACAACAACCCCGTGTATACTAAGTGGTACATTTACCCAGTGATATTTTTTAATACCACCATAGTAATGTGTCTTCAAAAGAACAAGCTCATTTGACTCATATAGTGGCTTTGGCTTCAAATCAAGTCGTGGAGAATCTATATGGCTATCTATAAGATTAAATCCTTCCTTTAAAGGTTTTTTCCCTATATGAGCAAGCAAAATGCTTTTGCTATTGTTGACAAAATATACCTTATCACCTGGCTTTAACTTTTGGATATTATTGTTAAATTCTATATATCCTTTTTCTTTAGCTCTTTCTATGAAATATTCAACTGCTTCTCTTTCTGTCTTTGCACAGTTCAAAAAGTGCTTATACTTTTCTGCCAAATCAAAAACAAAAGGCTTTTCTTCTTCTTTTAAAACTTCCCATGCATTTTTAGAAGTGTAGGATAATTTTTCATAAAGCTCTTGGCCGTAAGACTTCTCGCTCATTGTCTATACCTCCAATATTTTAGTGTCGAAAATGCCAAGTTCCTATTTAAATATTTTTTTCGCTTCATACAAACTATGATATCACAATCCTCTTTTTTTGGGTATTAATTTTAATATAAGAGTTTAAGATAAGATTTACTATTTAGTAATTCACCACTTTAGGAGATATTTCATAAAATTACTTGAGAAGAAAGGTGTGAAAGGCAGCACAAAATGCAAAACGCAAGGGAAATACTCAAATACATAGGACCTGGCCTTCTTGTCACAGTGGGATTTATCGACCCTGGAAACTGGGCATCAAACGTGGCTGCTGGCAGTAGCTTTGGTTTAAAGCTTTTGTGGGTAGTTTTACTATCAACCATAATTTTGATAGTGCTTCAGCACAACGCAGCTCATCTTGGCATTGCAACAGGTCTTTGCTTGGCTGAAGCAACTTCAATATATCTCAATAAGTTTCTTGCTGCAGTTGTTCTCTCATCTGCCATGCTGGCAACAGTCTCAACTGCTATGGCAGAAATCTTAGGCGCGTCAATTGCCCTTGAGATGCTTTTTAAAATTCCTATTAAGCTTGGGTGTTTAATCATCCTGCCTTTTATCATATTTTTCTTGTTTTCTAACTCATATAAAAAGGTTGAAAGGTGGATAATTGCATTTGTTTCGCTGATAGGTCTTTCCTTTTTGATAGAGCTTTTTCTTGTGAAGGTCCCTGTAAAAGATGTGGTCTTTGGCTGGATAACTCCAAGCATACCTTCTGGCTCACTGGTTGTAGTTCTTTCAATACTTGGTGCGGTTGTCATGCCACACAATCTGTTTTTGCACTCTGAAATAATTCAGAGCAGGCAGTGGAACACTCAAGAGGAAAAGGTAATAAAACATCAGCTCAAATTTGAGTTTGTTGATACACTTTTTTCAATGTTCATTGGATTTTTAATTAACAGCAGCATGATTATAATAGCTCATGCAACCTTTTACACAAAAGGTATCCTTGTTGAATCGCTACCACAGGCTCAGCAGATGTTAAAACCCATTTTGGGAAGTTTATCTGCAACAATTTTTGCATTCGCTCTATTGCTTTCTGGCATCTCTTCAAGCATCACAGCTGCATATACAGGTGGAACAATCATGGCAGGCTTTTATAGAAGACCTTACAACATTGAAGAGCTGCCAACTAAAGTTGGAATTATCATTCCATTGGTGTTAGCATCTATCATCATACTTTTTATCTCAAATCCGTTCAGAGCTTTAATAATCTCACAGATGCTTTTGAGCATGCAGCTGCCAATTACAATCATTCTTCAAATTTACCTGACATCATCTAAAAAAGTCATGGGCAAGTTCGCAAACTCTTTAGCAGATAAAATAATTCTTCTGATTGTGGCAGCAGTTGTAATTGGACTTGATGTTTTTCTGCTCATCACATCTTTATAAAAAATAAAAGTGGGCAGATGAAAAGAAAAACACTTTGTCTGCCCACCTCTTTATTTTTTTATTTCCTTGAAGAATAGTCACGAATGAAGTTTTCTATTGAACGGTCATATGTCCTTTCTGCCTCTTTTGAAAAATAACAAGCAGGAAGCTGTCCATTTTTCCTGTGATAGTGTAAACACTCGCAGCATCTTCCTTTTCTTGGACACGGTTCATAAGTACATGTGCAGATTGAAAGGTTTTTTGAAAGTGTGCACTCCATATTATCTTTTTCCCCCTTTTTACTGAAGGTTTATCTTCTTTATTTTTTCTCCAAAAAAGATATATAAAAAATTCCCTTTTTCAATACTATTATCTTCTATAAACCTTTCAATGTCAAATCCGAATATGCAAGCCCTTGATCTTCTAATAATCTCTTTTGGTTCTCTGAGGTCTTGGTAGCTTGTTGCTTGATATATTGCTTGTTTAATTTTCTCCCTTTCCTCCCTGGATATTGCCAACTCTTCCGGTAAAAATTCTTCTGGAAACCTTCTTAGAATGTCAAATCTGAACAAGCTATCAAATATAACCTTGTCAAAATCAAAATTCTCTTTTATGGCTCTGTAAAGCTCTTTTATAAACTCTCTTGTATTTAAATTGCTATTTATCTTACTTGAGAGATTTTCAAAAAATTCAGAAGGAGAAATTTTTTGAAAGATGTATCTTAAAGTAAAATAGAGGTACTGCCTGTTGTAAACTTTGTCTATCAAATCTTCTATCTTTTTAAGTTTATAAATCTCTTCAAAGCTAATAAAGCTATTTGAGATAACCTCATACGGCGGGTCTTTGAAAAATTCATAATTGTATTTAGTTGCTTCATTTCTTATCTTTGTTCCTTTTAACATCTTCAAAAACCCAAGCTGAACCTCATCAGCAAAATACAATATAGTCTTGTCAAGACTTCTTTTAAAACTCAAAAAATCCTCATATGGCAAGCCCGCTATTAAGTCAAGATGAACAATGGCCTTTTTGTTTTCCATAAGCTTTTTCAAGTTTTTATCAATTTTATCTATATCATAAAATCTATCTATTGCATCAAGAGTTTGTGGATTGAAACTCTGAAGACCTATTTCAAGTCTGAAGAGGTTATCTTTTGAAGTATTTATTGCAGTGATAATGTCGCTATCTAAAAGTGTTGGGTCTATTTCAAAGTGTATTTGGGTAGCTTGCGACTTTTGTTTGCAAAACTCTATTATTTTTATTGCTCTTTCTTTGTTTGCGTTAAATGTCCTGTCAACAAACTTTATAAGTCTTACTTGTTTTTTAAAAAGATAGTCAAGCTCTTCGAACACCTTTTCAAGAGACGCAAATCTAACACTTTTTTCAATAGAAGAAAGACAATACGAACATCTAAAAGGGCAGCCTCTGCTGCTTTCATAATAATAGATTCTGCTTTGGTCTAACTTCTCGTCCTTGTATGCAAAAGGAAGCTTGTTCAAATCAAACGGCGGATACTCTTTTTGGGTATATTGCCTGCCAGCTGCAATATGATCACATAAATCTAAAAAAGGGTACTCTCCCTCTCCTCTGATTATTATGTCAACAAACTTCCACTCATCAAGGCTGTCAAAATACACCTCTGGCCCACCAAGAATTATTTTTATGCTTTTTTGTGCCTTTTTTAAACCTTCAACAAGCTTTTCGACATAGTTTCTGTTCCAGATATATGTTGATATTGCAACATATTCAGGTTTTTTACTCAAAATCTCATAGATCACATCATGCAAAGACTGATTGATATTAAACTCAACATATTTGCATGGATAGTTTTCTTTACAGAGCTGATAAAGGTATCTGACTGCTAAATTTGTATGAACATACTTTGAGTTTATTGCAACAAGCAGGATCATATTGATTTTCCTTTCTGAATAATAATTAATTATCGTCTCATTATTATATCACAGTTTTTATCTCAAAAGAGCAAAAAAATAAAAAGGCAGGTTTTCTCCTGCCTCTATTAGTTAAAGATTTCCATGACTTAGATAAACAGATTCACACCTGCTTCACTTGCCTCACCAAGGTATGTGGCAACACCACCAATTTCAACACCATCAATTAACTCTTCTTTCTTTATTCCCATAACATCCATAGACATTGAACATGCTACCATCTTTATACCAAGCTCTTGCGCCTGTTTTATCATCTCAGGTAACATCATCACGTTTTTCTTTTTCATCATATATTTCATAAGCTTTGGACCAATCCCTAAAAAGTTCATCTTGGAAAGTGGAAGTTTTTCAACCCCTTTTGGCATCATAGCGCCAAACATTTTTTCCAAAAAGGATTTTCCCTGTGCTTTCTTTTTGGCATCTCTTAGAACATTCAAACCCCAGAATGTAAAGAACATTGTAACCTCATCGCCCATCGCAGCAGCACCAGTTGCAATTACAAATGCAGCCATCACCTTGTCCATGTCATTGCTAAAGACAATAATGGTCTTCTTATCCTCTCTCATACAAATCACCCTTTAAGCTTTCTTTATCTTAGCTTTTATAACACCATTTACTTCTTCTAAAGATAAAAGCTCATTTTTTGTCTTTTTACACCAGCTCTCCACATCTCTTTTGAATGCTGGATCTGTCACCTCAATTGTGACTATGTCACCACTTTGAGCTTCTTTCATCTGCTTAAAAAGTTGAGTAATAGGCCCTGGACACTGAAGACCCTTTGCATCAATAAAATATTCTGCCACAATCACGCACCTCCAAAAACTTTATTTTTAACTTTTTATATTGTTACCCCTTGGCAATAGGATTTATTTAACAAAAGCACACAATAAAATTCTTTACAAAACACTTTGTTAAAATAATAACACTTTTACACAAAATACAATGTCTCAAATGAGTTTAAAAAAAGAAAGACACTCTTGACTTTTTAGGAGTTTTTTTACCCCAAAAACTTCATCATTATATTTAAAATCCTTTGGATATCATCTTTGTTTCCTACGCTTGACAAGCACTCCGCAGCATGGCTTTCGATTATAAAATAACCAACCTTTTCTATTGCCTTTTTTACTGCAGCTATTTGAAGCATAATCTCTTCGCATTCTTTTTCCTCTTCCACCATTTTAATAATACCATCAATGTGACCTTTAATATTTTTTAGTCTGCTTAGAATCTCTTCTTTTCTCTCCTTGTCAGGCATTTCAAACACCTACTCTTCAATAATTTCAATTGCACCTTGAGGACAATACCTTGTACAAACCCCACATCCTGTACACTTTTCTTTGTCTATTTCAATCTCAACATCAAAAAAACCGTGCACTTTTCTCTTTATTGCTCCAAACTTGCACGAACGTGAAGCTGGGCAAAACGGCGACCTATCACATAGATCTTTGTTAAGTACTGCCTTTTTCATTTTCTATCTTTTGCTCCTTTCTCAAAATGTTTTGCAACCTCTATTTGTAACCCCTATACCATGGGGGTGTATTTCAATTTTCAAGTTTATTATAACTCAAAAATGCAAAATAATCAATCCCAAAAAGGAAAGTTTGAAAACCTCTTTCTTAGGGTATAACATCTTTTGATAAAATACGTTATAATTAAATAGTAACAAATTTATACACGGGAGGTTTTATAATGAAAAAGCTATGTAAGATGTATCTGGTTGTTTTTATTGTCTTTTTGCTCATTTTCAACGTGGCATTTGCTCAGTCAATTACAGTAACTCCAAAAGTAATTGATGGCAAAATGTATGTGGATTTGGACTCTATGAAAGATTTCTTTGGTTTTGACTATGTAAAAACTCAAGATGGAGTGACCATTCAAAAAAAGGACTTATCTATAAGCGAAGTAATTGATAAAGTTAACAGATCTGTTGTAGCAATAATTGGTGACAGCAAAAAGATAAAAGCAGATGACTTTTACTACAGCAAGATACCGGCAGGACTTATGCACGGGTCTGGTGTTGTCATTGACAAAAACGGTTTAATCCTCACAAACAACCATGTTGTAGAAGACATGAAACAACCTTATGTCATTTTTTTTGACGCTAAGGCATATAAAGCAACAGTATTGTATAGAAATAAAGACATAGATTTGGCTCTTTTGAAAGTAAATCGTACCAATATAAATCCAATCGAAATCGAAGACCCCAAAAATATAAAAGTGGGACAAGAAGTATTAGCAATTGGAACTCCACTTTTTTTGGGTTGGCAGAACAGTGTAACAAAAGGAATAATCAGTGGATTAAATAGACCAGTAGATGAAACTTATACATTTTTGCAAACAGATGCAGCTATAAACCCTGGAAATAGTGGTGGTCCTCTTGTAAATATGCAAGGAAAGCTGGTTGGCATAAATACCTTAGGTATTGAATATTTTCAGGGAATTAATTTTGCAATTCCTGCTGAAAATATTCTCTATTTTCTGGACCATTATAAAAAATTTGGAAAGATAAAAAGATGTTATTTAGGACTTGAATTTGAAGACAGCTGGCTTTCTATTGTTGGTTTGCCATCTACTCTTGGATTGAAAATAATTGATGTGAAAGAAGATAGTCCCTTAAAAGGATTTATTCAAGAAAATGATATACTTGTGTCAATTGACAATTATCCTGTCAATTCAATTGCAGAGTATAATCAAACTCTTATGAAATATCTTCCAGGTGATAAGGTAAAGCTTAATATCAAGAGAAACGGAAAGGTAATTGAAAAAGAAGTAGTGCTAAAAGAGTATCCAGAAAATAAATAAAAACATAGAAAGGATGATATTTGATGGTAAAGAAATTAAAAAGATTTTTAATAGCTTCACTAATTGTTACTTTTCTGATCTCTTTGGTTGCTCCTTTTAGTTTTGCTCAGGATGACGATGGAGTTATCGATTTTTACACAGTTTTTTCAAAAGATGATATCAACAAAAATAGAGTTGGAAATAGTATCTACAACTGGTCAATATACATGCCCCAAGATGCTTATATTAACAAAGATCCAAAAGGAAGTTATTTTTCAATGTCAAGCAGCAGCTATAAAGCGAATATAAGCGTTGAAGCAATTCTAAACAAAGAAGGTTTTTCTTCCTTAGATGAAATTCTATTGTATGGCTCAGACATTTTAAATAGCGATGGCTCGGTTTCTAAAATATATTCGTTGAAAAAAGGTAAAGATAAAAATGGGCAAGAGTACATTGAAATCACAAGTGTCTATACAGATTCTTTTTACGTTTTTGTAGATGAAGAAGAAAGTTCTGGCACCTTTAATTTTACACGTATTTATCTTAGCAAAAACAAGAAGTATAACTACATTTATAGACTCACAATCAGCATGGACTTAAACTTTTATACCGAGCATAAAAATCTTTTGTACAAAATAGCTGATTCATTTGAACTTCAGTTTGATTCAAAAAACCCTAATATAAAGGATTTAGCAGACAACGTAACAAGCTGGAGAGTTCATAAAAATACAAGTTACGGCTGGCAGATTGACCTGCCACCTTATTGGAAATCAACTGACATTTATAACTTTGAATATAACTCATCAACCCAGTCTTTTGCCCCACTTTATACAGATGAAGAAATGGGGTTAAATACTCAAAAACAGCAAGATGTAGTTACAACGCCACCACAAGGTGAGCAGCAAGAGTATGACGAATATCTCTCTGTCAGTTTTGTTGCTAATTCAAATGTAAGTTTTGACAAGTGGGTTGAACTTGAGATGAAAAACGTTGAGCTTTATAACAAATCTCTTTGCAAGATAATTTCTTCTAAAACTTTAAATATAAATGATGCAAAAGCCAAACTCTTTGAGCTCAATATAAGAAAGAGCCTCCAGAAAAATTTCGTTGAAAAAAGAATGTATGTGGACTTCAATAACAACAAATATTTTGTAAAGCTTTATGTCAAAGAGGACAAATATAACAAAGACAAACAAAAATATGATAGGATTATAAACTCATTCAAACCAATACCAGCAAAGAGCAAATACCTTGATTCTATACTTTGGACGGGTGATTTAAAACCACAAAGCACTTCTAAAACTGTAAAGCTCAGCAAAGCACCATTTGAAATGAATATATCTAAAGATTATAAAACAAATATTCCATACTATTATTACAGTTATTACACTCAAGTAATAAATGCAACTGCTCTTCCAATTTCTCAGGGAATATCAGATGTCGAAACAATCACACTTTACAATACACCATATTCAACTTTAACAATAAACGGTGGCATTAATCTCGATCCAGCTGAGAAAATTATAAAAAATGCTATGCAAGCTTGGGTTGAGAGCAATGAATATAAAAGTAAAACAGTTGATATGAGCCTTCAAAAGTACTCAACTGGTGAACTTACAATTTACAAGTTCACTTATGTATACAACCTAAGCAAACTACCAAACTTAGCAAAGGGAAATCCTAATCGAGACTTTAACTTCTTAAGTCTTCAAAACAGGGTAATATACATGATAAAGTACAAGCAGTACTACTATACTATTGATTTATCTGGTCCTGTTCTTTATTGGAATAATATTACTTTAGACAATTTTGTAAAGTCGATAAATACAATCAAGATTGACAAAGTAAACTTCTCTAAACTGAATATGAAATTTGTCAATGAAGATTTAGAAAAGTTTAAGAAAAAAAACAATGAATAAAAATTTAAAAGGGCTGCACAGCATTTAAAAAAGCAGCAGCCCTTTTAAATTTCTTATCTCACTATGTACACTCTTGTTCTTACTGATTTTGGGCAAGCTTTAAGGTTCTTATTTCAACTTCTTGGTCCTTTAACCAATCCTTTATTGCTTCTTGCTCTTTGGTGACTTTTTCAAATTTCTTATTTGTCTCATCTTTGAATATTAAAACCTCCGTCCTAAATTCTGTTAAGAATGCAACCTGGTCATATACTGCATTCATTCTTCTGTTAAGCTCTTTCACATTATCTTTGAGTTCTCCTACTTCATTTTCTAATCTTGTGACCTTCATTTCAAGATTATCTAATCTTTGCTCTACTCTATCCAATCTTTGCTCTACCATATCAAGTCTTTGCTCTACTCTATCCAGCTTGTGCTCTAAGCTATCTAATCTCTTTTCTAACTGGTCAAATCGTTTTTCCATGGTATCAAGTCGTTTTTCCACACTATCAAGTCGTTTTTCCACGCTATCAAGTCGTTTTTCCATGCTATCTATCCGTTTTCCCATACCTTCGAGTTGCTTTTCAATATTTTCAAGTCTTTTCCCCACGTTTTCAAACGACGCATTTAAAGTCTGTAAAGAAGATACTACAAGTTCTAAAACATTGCTATCACTCATCTTTGTTCTGCACTCCTTATAAATTGTGGAACTTTTTTCTTAATTTTATCATACTTGAATATAAAAATAAAGATAAGTTTTAATCTTCCCATTGTAGAGTTTCCTATTTTTGTCTGCCTTCTTGCCAAACGCCTTTTCAAACTTATCATAGCCAGATAAAATAAAAAATCTCCAGCCACTAAAATCTTTTAGACATTTTCCAAAATCCCTATAAAGATTAAAAATGTCACTATTATCTATCCTCTCTCCATAAGGTGGATTTGTAATAATTATGCCTTTGTCAGAAGATTTTTTGATTTTTCTGCTATCTGCTTTAAAGAATCTTATATCCTTTTCAACCCCTGCAGCTTTTGCATTAGTCTTTGCAATATAAATCATCTTTTCATCTATGTCAGAAGCTAAAATATTTAATTTACTTTTATAATCAATTTTTTCAATAGCCTCAAGTCTTGCCTTGTTCCATAAATCTTGAGACACAAAACTATTTTGCTCAGCTAAGAATGTCCTATTTAAACCAGGTGCAATATTTTTAGCAATCATAGCTGCCTCAATAGGAATTGTTCCCGAACCACAAAAGGGATCCCATAAAACCTCCTGTTGAGGTCTCCACCTGCTCAAAATTACCAATGTCGCTGCTATATTTTCTTTTAAAGGCGCAAGTGACTGAAGTTTTCTGTATCCTCTTTTGTGAAGAGACTCACCTGTTGTATCAAAAAGTACATATGCTGTATCATTCAAAAGAGCAATCTCAATCTTATAGAGATTCCCTGTCTCCTCAAACCATGATACACCGTACTTTTTCTTTAACTTTTCAATTATAGCCTTCTTTGTTATAGATTGACAGCTGCTTATACTAAAAAGCTTGGACTTTTCAGACCTGCCTGTTATAAAAATATGAGCATCCTTGGGAAGAATTTCTTGCCACTCAAAATCATAAATGCCACTAAAAAGCTCATCAAACGTCTCTGCTTTAAATTTTTTAAGTATGGCAAAAACCCTATTTGCAGTCCTAAGATTTATATTAAGCCTTGGAATATCCTCTATATCTCCTCGAACAAATATTCTTCCATTTTCAACTTTTAAATCTTTATATCCTAATTTTATCAATTCCTCTTTTGTTACAGATTCAACACCAAAGGCTGTTGCTATAAAAAGTTCCATCACTTTTGCTCATCCAATCTTGTTTTTTCTTTTATTCTTTCTAATACAGTTCTATATCCATCTGCTCCATAATTTAAACATCTATTTACTCTGCTTATTGTAGCAGGCGAAGCCCCTGTTTTTTGGGTTATCTCACTGTACTTTGCACCTTCAAATAAAAGCTTTGCAACTTCAAATCGTTGCGAAAGTTCCTGAATCTCTTTTACAGTACACAAATCTTCAAAAAAGTTATAACATTCTTCTATTGTCTTAAGTTCCAGTATGGCTTCAAAAAGATGGTCGGTCATCTCATTTTTCAGCTTTTGATTCATACCCTTTTGCACCTCTTCGAGGTTATTCCCTTTAAAATTATATCACTTTAAATAGCTGAAGTAAACTTTGTTTGACACCAGCATAAAAAAAGTGAGGATTTATTCCTCACTTTTGGCAATAGTCTTTGATTTTTCAATCTCACATTCATCACAAAAATGAATTCTCTGTTCAAATACAAGAGAAAGTATCTCTAAAATATCCTGAGAGAGATTGGAGCTGCAATGTCTGTGAAAGATAACTTGCTGGGGCGAAAGAGATATTAATCTGCTGAGCAATATATCCTCTTTGCTAAGATTTAACTTCAAATTTTTTGATAACATTTCAAAAAACTCGTCTTTTACCTCTTTAAGTTCTTTGTCATATAGAATATACGCTTTTTCATCAGGTACTATGTGGACTAAATCTATTTTTGTATTTTGGAGATCTAAAAAGTATTTCAACAAGTTTATAAACTGGATATATTCTCTTTCTAAAAAGTACTTGCTTGCTGCATCTTCAATGATATTGTTTATGATTTTAAGATATTCCTTTAATCTAAATGTCAAAAAGCCTTCAAAATTAAATTCAAAGTTATAATCAAGAAAGTCTAAAACCTTTTTAATTATCTCATATCTAATATTTGAAAATCCGCTGCTTTCAACTATCTCATCCATTCTTTTTCTACTTTCAAACAAAATCTTTTCTTTTTCTATACCATCCAAAAAATAGTAGTTTTCATCTACCAATTTGCAAATCAGCTTCTCCTTTGTATAATCAATTATCACATTGCATAGAGCTGCCGCAATGAAATATTTTATTCTTTCATATGTGTATAAATCAAGGTTCTTCTTTATTTCCTCATCACTCAAAAATATTCCATAAAAGGTTATTTCTCCGCTCTGTCCTTGCTCTATTGAAAGTCCTTTTATATTTTCTAGTTCATCAAATTGTTTTTTTAATCTACTATATACAAAGAAAGGTTCTTCTGCCACTCCCAAACTCAATATTTGCATCTTTTTCACATCCCTGAATAATATTCTTTGAGTAAAGGGACTATAATAAATATACCCGCAAAAATTCTTTTTAAGTATGCTCTTTTTTCTACTCCTGACACAAAGGAATGATTGAACCTATATCTGAAAGCTCAAAACCTTCTGCACACAAGCATTCAATTTTATATTTCTTTAGAAATTCTTTTATCTTGCTATAATCTGGATGCTTTGATATATCTCCATTGAAAATTAAAACATCTTTGTCAATCAATCCTCCACAACCACCAATAAATCCATAGTTTAGACCTTCTAATTTTATAAATCCGGGCACTATTAAAAGTGCATCTATGTTATTTTCAAGAGCTTTTTTGTAAATTTTTTTGTCTGAGGTAATAATCGCCCTTTCGTTTATAATTAATATCGAACACTTTGAATATCCTTGGTTTACATGGATTTTCTTTAGGTTATCTCTTTCAATGTATTTTAAAATAATTCTATCAGTAAATTTGAAATTGTGAAAGACGTAGTTACCAATCCTTGCTAAATTATAACCAATGTCCTCAGGATACTTTTTAGATATATTCCTTTCACCAAATATTATATTGAATCCCAGCTTACAAAGTTCATTAGTAGTCTTCTTTGGTGAGTTGGGAGCGGCAAATATTAAATCATTTTCATAGTGAAAATAAAATATGTCTGGATGAGATGAAATGGCATTATATACATCTTTTGATTTTTCGCAAAAAATTGCTTCAATCTTTAAATCTTCTAACATATAGACTGTCTTATTATAAGCTCTTTTATCAATCAAAACATGGGTGACTTTTCTACTTGGCAAATGCGGAAATTTTATATATCTCAAGTTCTCATCTTCCCAATAAATTTATTCTTATAAAGTGGCACAATTAATACTATAGCAATTACAGCTGACAATATCCCTTGCAACAAATTAAACGGAAGATTTACAAGCGCCGTTTTAAATCCAAACTGCAGGTCTCTATTAACATTTAATGCTGATGACACATATTTTAACACAAAAGCTTCTGACAAAAAATAACCAACTGCCATCCAAATACCACTGAGTATGGTTGCGACAATAAAACCAATATTTGGCTTTTTACCTTTTTCTAACTTTTCAAATATAAGACCACATATATACCCTTCCAATCCTTTAATGATAAATGTAAATGGAGCATAGACTAAATAACCAGAAGCTATATCTGAAAGAGCAGAACCAAAAGAACCCGATAAAAACCCTACTCCCTTGCCAAACAAAATAGATGCAAGCATAATAATAACATCACCGATATTAAAGTAGCCTGTTAGCAAAGGTATTTTAATTGTAAAGGTTAACACAAAAACAGCTCCTATCAATATTCCTGAAAATATCCAAAACTTAGTTTTCTTGTCCATATTCTCACCTCAACAAAGAATTTTATCCCACAACAATTTTATATCATAAAAAATAAAAATCAAAACTCCATTAGCTATCTGTATCGATACAAAAGATTAAAAGGGCTGTTCTAAGTTTTGCCTTACAACAGCCCTTCAAACAGATCGTTATTTACTCTTAGTTTTTCGTTCTAAACCTTTCAACAAGGTTTTTAAGTGTATCTGCTTGACTATAAAGCTCTTCTGAGGCAGCAGCAGTCTCCTGAGAATTTGCTGAATTGCTCTGGACAACATTTGCCACCTGATTTATACCTTCTGTAATTTGGGCTATAGCCTCTGACTGTTCTTTTGATGAATAGGAAATATCGTTCATAATCATTGCCATCTTGTCAATGCTCTTTGCAATTTTGTCAAGAGCCGCGTGTGTTTGTTTTGTTATGCTATCACCTGCTTCTATCTTCTTTATAGTAGATTCTATCAGGCTACTTGTCTCTTTTGCAGCATTTGCACTTCGCGTTGCCAAGTTTCTCACCTCTTCAGCCACAACTGCAAATCCCTTGCCATAACTACCTGCCCTTGCTGCCTCAACTGCTGCATTTAAGGCTAATATGTTTGTCTGGAATGCTATTTCATCGATTGTCTTTATAATCTTTGATATATTTGATGATGCCAAGCTAATCTCTTCCATTGCCTTCATCATATGTTCCATCTGTTCCATACCTATTTTGGCATCTTCCCTTATCTGACTCGCAAACTTCGATGCTTCTTCAACATTCTGTGCATTTTGTTTTGTCTGAACTGATACTTCTTCAACCGAGGCATTAAGCTGCTCAATAACAGTTGCCTGCTCTGTTGCACCTTGGGCAAGGTTTTGTGAGGCATCAGCCAGCTGTTTTGCACCAATTGCAACCTGCTCTGCAGAGGTCTTAATCCCGTGTATAAGCTCATTTAAACCTTTTACCATTCTATCAAATGCTCCAGCTAACTTTCCTATCTCATCTTTAGAATCATTTTCCACTTCAATTGTCAAATCACCATCTGCTATTGCCTCGGCAACAAAAACCATTTTGTTTAGAGGTCTGCTAATTACATTTGAGATAAGTAAAGCTAAGATTACTGCAACACCTATTGAGATTACAATAACAACTATTAGAAGAGCTTTTGTTTGAAAAGCTAACTTGTTGTTTTGGGCATTTAACCCTTCAATGTATTTTCGCTCCATGTCGTATAAGTTGTTTATTGAATTCTGAACATCTGTCACAAGCTGAGCAGAACTTGGCTTGAACAGAAGGTTAATTGCTTCTTTTTTATTTGTCTTAGCAAGTTCTAATATTTGATTTGTAAGCTGGTCATACTGTTCAAGATAATTTACTAGTTTTTTGTACTCATCAATGATCTCTTTTTCTTTTATTATCTTTGAAAATTCTTGTAAGTTGGACTTGTAATAGTTGTTTATTTCATCCGCCTTTTGCAGATAAGATTGCAACTCATTAGCATTTCGGGACAACAAAACATTTCTGTAGTTTACTCTCTGTCTCTCAAATCCTTCTAATACACCACTAATATACACGAATGCCTTTACGTTGTTCTCGTACATTGTCATGTAAGAATTATGAATCTTGTTTAAGCTATTTACTGCAACAGCCCCCATAATAGAAATCAAAACTAAAATCACAAAAAACCCCGCCAAAATCTTTAATGAGATTTTCATATCTCTAAAAAACTTCATACATTCACATCCTTTCCTTTTATTTTTAAATTCCGATTTTGTTCGGATTGACAAATTTTTCGCAATCCAGCAAGAGAATCAGTCTCCCAGAAGAATTTGCTACACTTTTTACAAATCTCTCGGCAGCCTGCATTTCCACTTCTGGAAGAGGTGCAAGCTCGTCTTCTTTTATAATTGCAACCTCACTAACATGGTCAACAATGATTCCAACCTGAAAATCAGCTATGCTCACAACAATTATACACGTTCTTTCGTGATACTCCTTATATTCTTTCCCTAATCTTATTCTTGCATCAACCACAGGTATTATTTTTCCTCTTAAATTGACAATTCCTTTGATGTACTCTTGCTGATGGGGGACATAGGTAATAGGTAAAAGACCTATAATCTCTATCACGTATTTTATTTCAATCCCATAGTATTGTTCATCTACCATAAATATAAGGTATTTATCTTTCATACCCTCTTCTAATTCCTCTAATTCTATATTTATTGCCTGGTCTTGCATATTTTCACCACCTCTCTCAATATACCTTTGATTTTCTCAAAATATCTCGCGATTTCTTTAAAATTCGCTATCGAAACAAATAATTTTGTTCTTGATATTGTTATTATTGCTTTATTCTACCATACCTAGCTTAGACTCAGCCTCTCTCTTGTATTTATCTTGTTGCTCTACCATATTACGGCGGGTATCTATCCACAACAACCATGGTGTTTACCCTCTCATGTCTCTCAGGGTCTTTTCTCACTTGCCCTCAATTCCCTCGTCCCATCTACCATGGCGTGGACGTCAGTTATGCTCGTATGCAGGGTCTTCGCCCGTATGGAGGATGTACTCTGACCACCCGCTCACATTTTTCAATCTACTTTCTATAAAAAATCATTTAATCCTTTCTCCTTCATTTCTTAACCATCAATACATTTTCTAAGATGTGAACTATTATTAAAAGGGGCGCTTTGCTACTCGACATGACTTAATCTCCTCGCAAAGCTAAGAATTTCTTTACCCCCTCAAGATGTGAATCACTCAAACTATTTCTCCTGCTTTAAACTAAGAATGTTCAAGCAATTTTTCTCACTTCGCTTCACTTCACGCTGTCCTTGCTAAAGCCTCTCTCTTTATATCGCTCAACATCTTGTTCCCATCATACTTTACGCCTTTTTTCAAAATCGCATAAAACACCCTTATCAATTTACAACACAGTGCTATTAATGATTGCTTCTTCTTCAAGGGATTGTTCTCTCGCGTGGTGTAATACCTGTGCAGCTGCTTAAATTCTTCATTCTTTGCTACTATTGTAATCATGGCCTTGAACAAGCTACTTCTGAGCCTTCCTCGCCCTCTTTTACTTATACACGTCTGACCCTTGTACTTGCCAGAACTATTCTCAACTATATTGAGTCCCGCTAATTTCTGTATCTGCTTCGAATCCTCATACCTCTTTATATCTCCAACCTCTGAAATAAATCCAACTGCTGTCTTCACTCCAACACCTTTTATTTCAAGAAGCTTATCGCCATTCGGCACCTCTTTCAAAAGCTCTGCCATCTCGGCTTCTATCTCTTCTACTTGCTTGTTTAAAAGCTCATATTCTTCAAGCAAATATTTTATCTCTTGTCTTGCCAGCTTTCTACCTTCTTTTTTACCTATACTTCTTTTGGCAGCTTCTGTTAAATCCATCGCCCTCCTGCGACTAATCGCTCGCTTATCTACTTTGTCACGCCAGTACTCTATAATCCCTTCTACTTCCTTCCCTACTACATCACAAGGCAATGGCATTTCTCTCAGCGTCGCTATTGCTGTCTTGCCTTCCCAATCAGAAAATACTCCTAAAAACTCTGGAAAATATATATCAAGCCAATTGATTATTTGATTTTTTAAAACATTCAGCTGTTTTTGAAGCCTTTCATATATGTTCATCGCTACTCTCATCTCAGCATATATACCCTCGGGTATATTTGGTTCTGTGTATCTTCCATCCTTCACAAGCATTGCTATCGTCTTCGGATCCTTTATATCACTCTTAGTTTGCGTGTTATCATCAAGCTCCTTGCTCCTCTTCACGTGAAAAGGATTCACTAATACCACTTTTATGCCATTCTCTCTTAAGTACTGCTCAAAGCACAGCCAGTAATGCCCTGTAGGTTCTATCCCAACTATCATACTCTCCTTGCCATTTGCTTTCATTATCTTATTTGCCCAATCCAGAAATTTTTCCATACCTTCTTTCCTATTCTCAAATTCTATTCTCTTACCAAGCTCCACTCCTCTGAAGTCAAATGCTCTACCAACATGCCTTTCCTTTGCTATATCTACTCCTACAACTAAAGTTCTTTCTGTGACTTGTAATATCTTTTCATTTTGTGTATACTTCAAAGAGGGTACCTCCTTTGTTGTGTTTTTTCGTAAGTTGTACAACTTACTTTATTAATTTTATCAGGAGGTACCTTATCTTTTCAAATCTCTTTTCTCTTCATTTTCACTCATTTTCGTTCATTACAGGAATGCTTGTAAACGGTTCTCCACCTGTGAAAAAGATTTTCTTTACCCAAATTCATCACTATAAACATCTATTAGCTTTTTAATTTTTCAGAGTAGTCAACTCATTATAAAATGGTTCGCCTGAGTTGCCATAGCAGTGTTTACATAATGCATTGCATCGCTTAGTCACCCTTATTGAAGCTGCAAGTATAGGTATATCACCTAATAACTCTTTAATTCCAATAGTCCCATATTTCAATAGTTGTTTTATTTAAAGCAATCCTATTACTAATTAAATATCCATTTTAAACACTCTGTAGTCCATATTTATTTGCTTATAAATAGGCATCTAAACATTCCCCATCTTAATCTACATTTCTATATATTCTTTCAAAAAATAACAAAACAAAAACTGCTAAACCCGAAATTAAAATAAATGCAGCACTTACAAACAAGCCATATGAAATACCTAAAACCTTTATAAAGTAACCAATTCCAATACCTGCTAAAATTTCGCCACTAGCCTCTGCAAATTGAAAAAATGATAATGCAGTAGCCCTTATTTCAGAATTTATATATCTATTTAGATAACTTTGAAGATAAGGCCTAAGAAGAACTTCTAGTATAAAAAAAAGTATTAAACATAAATATGAAATAATATTTAACTTTACAAAGACAGCAATAGTTACTATCATAAACATTGAAATTTTTAGACAACCAATTATTAACAACTCACTCTTTTTAGGACTATCCAATTTGTTTTGTAAAAGCATAAACATAAGACTAAAAATAGCACTGATTATATATATATTACTTATCAAGAAAATATTAAATTTTCTAAATTTAAGAAATGTTTGATAAAATCTTTCTATGCCATCTAATCCTATTGCGAATAAAAATACTGCTAATGACAATAAAAATAAACTTTTAGTTGAAATAATATAACAAATAGATAATTTAATCTTATTTATCATTGACTCGTTGCTATTTGAATTATAAGATTCTTGTAACGATTCAGGTACAAAAAAATAAGTTATCAAAGCTGCAATAATATATAATATTGCCGATACTATAAATGGTAGGATGGCATTTATTTTGTACATAAAGGTTATAAAAACTGCTCCAATAATACTTCCTGTAATAAAAACAATGTACATTTTTCTAATCTCAATCTCAAATTTATCGCTTTTCCCTTTCAGAATTAAATAATCAGCTAACCATGCTTCTAATGCTCCAGATTCAAAGGAATCTGCTAATCCCATTATTAATACAGAAAATAGGAACATACAAAATGTATTTCCTAATGAAAATAAGAAAAAAGCAATAAAATTTAAAAGAGCTGATAAAAACAATGAAACTTTTCTACCATATCTATCTGCAAATGCCCCAAAAGGAATTTCTGTAACAAACCTAATTGTTTCTAAGACACTACCCAATATTCCGATAGCAAATAATGAAACTTTTAAATTTGACATATGTAAAATCCAAATAGGAAAAAATAAACCTTTTGCAGTCCCTTTAATTAAAACAGTAATAAAATAAGCTAACATAAAAATCCCTCACCTTTTTTTGTAGTTAGCAAGTCACTAAATAGTGACTTGCCACTAAATATCTAAACTTTGTGACCACCCATTACTACTGAACCTCTAACGACTCCTTGATTTAGTTTCCTCAGTCACAATTTATCTAAAATCAACAAGTCCACATTGACGTATTTTTTAGTTTCTGCTGATATGAATTACCTGCTCTTGAAATGTATAAATCTTTAAGCATCCTATTTACTGTTGTAACCAGTACCCTATAGACCAATGACACAGCTTTTAATTCTAACGCTATTGCAAGATGAGTCTTTCCTGTTCCAGGTAGCCCTATTGATGCCCACATTCTCTTCTATTCAATATCTTTGATTACTTTCCTCACAGTTTTTCTATCAATGCCCAGCATTCTGGCTATCTGGCTTTTGTTGCATTCCTGTTTGTATAATGTATGAATTGTAATATGCATTGCTATTGTCAGCATCCCTTCGTTTTCTTCTTCTGTAGTTTTTATATACCCTATTCTACACTACAGAAGGTATTTTTGGAATTGCCAGGTGGAGAATTTTTTGTGTCATTTCTGATGATTTTATTTTATCATTAACACTTTTACTCCAAATATCTTCAAATTTCTTCAATTTTTTTCGCTTTCTCACAATAAAAAAGCTACCTCATTTTTGGAAGCAGATACTTGCTATTATCGGATTTATTAGCTTCTTCCAAACGTTTGAATTAACTTGTTATTATCTTTTCTACATTTATCCTTTTAAGTATCACTAAACCAACAATAAATACACCCCAACATAACAATATAAGTCCAGCTTTTAAAACTTGAATTGATATATTACTCGAAAATGCCAATTTAGGAATATATGAAAATAAGAAAACAAGTGAAAATTTTACTCCACTTATCAATACGCTGTTTTTCGTAGTGAGACTGACCGAATAAATTATGAATATACATCCTAATGAAAACACAAAAACAGTGAGAATAACAAAAAGAAATAAATAAATGTTATTCAAATGACTTTTTAATAAAATAAAGGTAACCCATATGAAAACAATTATTGAGCTTGTAATTAAAACTGGAATAACTTTTGATAAAAATATCAATGTATTACTTAAAGGTGATGTAAAATATCTATGATAAACATAACTACTCTTGTCCTTATCGAAATTAATGGTTGTTATAAATACAATTGAATATGAAATAGTTATTACAACACACAATGTATAAAATAAGCTTATAGAAGGTTTATCTTTTAAATAATTTAAAAATTGTTCAAAATTCTTAAGCGCATACCACACCGCAATGTTTAAAATTAGTAATAATATAATTGCATTTTTAATGTAATTTTTGACTTCTAATTTTATTATTTTAAAAAACATTTTAACTAACCCTCCCTTCTATAAATTTTACATATAAATCTTCTAATTTTTCTATCATCTGATAATTCTTTGGTTTAATCTTTAGAAACATTTTCTCATCAAAAACATATAATTTGCTGTTTTTCACTCTATAGGTTTGAAATTCAGGATAATCTCCTTCTACCAAATAAAACTTTTCTGAAACAGGTATTTCGAAAATCGTTTCACCGCTTTTTATAAATCCAATTCTATCACTAATTTCCTGTACCTCATATAAATTGTGAGAAACAAAAAGTACAGTTTTACCTCTCTTTTTTAAATCAAGCAACAGCTTTTTAAAAACTACTTGAATTTCCGGATCTAACCCAGATGTAGGTTCATCCAGAATAAGTATTTTAGGATCATGCATTAAAGCACCAATTAAAGAAATTTTTCTCTTTGTTCCTTTTGAAAGTTGCTTGAATTTTTTACGAAAATCTTCCCTTTTTAAGTCTAATATTTCAACATAATCATATATTCTATGTTCATCTACTCCAAACAAATAACACATATGCTTCAAATTATCTATAACAGACCACTCTAAATTATAAGTTTCTATTTCAAACATAACCCCTATTTCTTTAAAATGTTTTTTCGAAAGTTCTTCACCAAAAATTTTTATCTCTCCATCATCCTTTTTAAGTAGCCCTAACAAAGTATAAATTGTAGTAGTTTTACCAGCTCCATTTGGCCCCAATAAACTATAAATTTCTCCTTCATAAATGTTTAGGTTTATTTCTTTGAGAATCAGCTTACCATTGATGCTCTTTTTTAATTTTTTAATCTCTATTGCTTTCATTTTAAATTTTGTTCCCCCCCAATTTCTTATTTTTTCTTTATTTTTGCTATTATTTTGTTTATTGTTGCAATATATGCAAATTATATTATCTTCCATAAAACATAATAAGTTGCAAAATATAAACCTATTATTACTATTGTACCACCTTCTATCCCATTCATCTCGATCACAGCAGATAAAAGCCAGATAGAAAATATTATATAGGAATTTGCCACATAGTTAGAAAGCTTTCTCAAAATAAAATTATTAGGATTTCTTATGAAAAGAGATTTTAAACCTCTTATTATTAACACTAAACCATATAACATACCTATTGTTAACAGATATTTATTAAAATTTTTATGAGCTATATAAGTAAAAGATATTAACAGTGCTGAAACCCCTATTATTATATCAACAATCCATAACTTATCTCTGTTTGAATCTGTGTAATAAAAAGCTTTTTTTATGATGCTTTTTCCTCTCAAAATCATGTAAGCAAATCTTAAATAACCATAAAAACCTAAAATAAAGTATATGTATATATAATATTTCATCATTTTCATCTTCCCTTTCGATATACATTTTTGTATAATTTCTCAATCCATCTAAATTTTGCTATTGAAATAAACAATTTCGTTTCTGTTACTGTTATTATTGATTGTAATCATTCAAAAAAAATTAAAAAATGTTACTATCATTAGTACTATACCAGGCACATTTCACTTTATCTATAAAACCTTTCTCAAAAAGCTTTCTAACACGCAATGGACAAGGAATACAAAAATTTAGAAAGCTGCATTCATTGCAAATCTCTTTTTGAGCACTATTAAGATTTGCCCACTTGCTTAATTTTTCTTTCCAAAATTCAAAAAATAATAAGGGTGAATATGGTTCTATTTTACCATAATATCTTTTTAGGATCAGCCATTACACATGGATGCACGTAAAATTGAGGATCTATAACAATATATTTCCAACCTGCTCCACAATTTCTATTAATATATTCTCTATTAAATTCCTTAAGTTGAATATATGGAATAATATGTCCATATTTTTCTTTAACATATTTATCTTCTTCAGAAAGTCTTACTATATCTTCATATTGCCAAATATAATCACATGCTTTTCCAAAAGGAAGTATTGGACTATATGAAAATGCGTTAACCCCAATTTTCGGACACAAAGAGGTTGATGCTGTATATTAGCATACATAATAGTTAATTGGCATATATTTTTATAAACTGGTAATATATCCTAATTAGCTTGTTCAATTTCTTTTCTTTAATTGTAATTATTATTAATTCGTAAATAAATTGCTATATTGCTTATTTGTAATATTTTGCTTGAATTTTATTACAATATTTTCATTATGTCAAACCCGTTTTTTTAGCTTATTATCAGCCATTTTTACCTATAAAACCATCTCTTTCTTCATATATCTTTAAATTTCTCTAATTTTCTTTCACTGCCTCACAATAAAAAAAGCTGCCCCCTTTCTTGGAAGCAGCTTCCTAATTTTTTCAAAGATGCTTCTTAGATTACATCCCTTTTTATCCTCATCAAACTATTATACAAAAACGGCAGCAGGAAAAATGCAAGCAAAACAAGGCCTATCACAACACAGATGGAAACCTGCATTAATGTCAAAATCCCAGATGGCAGCATTGCCGCAAATGTGCCAGCTAAGATTATAGCAGCTGAGGTTACAACATGCCCAATATTTGCCGAGGTAAGTCTCAGTGCCTCGTTTATCTCCAAGTCTTTATATTCATAAAATCTTATCAGCAAGAATACACTGTAGTCTATTCCAAGAACATTGCTTTTAATTTTATCTATTTTGCAAATGCCTAATTTTATAAGACAGAGGTAGCCAATTATTGGACACTTGCTATTATATGCCATATTTCATTTCGAAATTTTTTATAGAAATCTTTGTCTAACGCTGCTACTGCAAACAGAGGATATATATTTGAACTTGATTCATAAAAGACATATAGTTCAATTTTATCATCTCTTATTTTAGAGTATACTTCTCCTTTTTTAAAGTTATCTACTATAAGATCTGACTTAATATAACTTTTATCTTCTTTTATTTGATTTCCATAACTAGGAGAAACAACTCCATATATACCTATTCTATTTTCTCTATCATTATCTTTATATACAACTACTCCCCATTCAGGGGAAGATTCCTTTTCAGTTGAAGCCTCCCATGCTGGCTCTTTTTCAATTATCCAACCTTTAGGATACTTAAAGCTAAAAGTTTTTTGCTCATTTTTTTTGTGAGTAAATTTATCCACAAATACATAGGTATAATTAGAATAATACTTGTAATCATATTTCATACTTCCAGGGGATAGAGATAAGTTATTGTCTCTACAAGCTGTTAGCAATAAAAACAAAATTAGTAATATTTCTAACGACAAAGTGAGGCTTTTAACCTTTTTTCTTTTCATTTACTTTCTCTCCCTGAAATTTTTTAAGTTCTATATTAATTTAGAGAAGGTAATGTAAAAGGCATATATTTACCATTTGCCATTTGCTCATAAGTCCAACAGGTATATTGAGCATAATAAGGTGTTTGTTCATATGCATAAACCTTTTTATTTTTTGAATCATTAGCAGCAATTAAGAATGTATGTCCTGCGTTTACTACTGCGTCTCCCATTTTAAGGTTTGGATATGAATTCAATAAATCGTTTGTTGATGGATTATCGACGTTGTAGTTTCCTACTTTTTTGTACGTTCCATTTTTTATACCATTTATAAAATCTGTAGTTATTTTTCTACTTATCCCCAAGCAAAGCTAACAAAAGCAGAACAATCTCTACCATATTTGGGCATCCTTATGCCAAATCTTGTATAGTAATCATAAAAATCATTTTTATTTAAACTTTCTAAAAAGCCTGTATCATCTTTCTGATATTCTGTTTGTGAATAGGGTATCCCTTTATAAGTTTTTCCTTTAGCGAAAATAAAGTTTCCTCTCCACCCTACTAAATCTTTTTTAGGTGTCCAACTTATTTCTACCATCTTTTTAGCTTTATTGACTATATCTTCTCTAGAATTAGATGACAATGTTCCAGCCTTGGAGTCATTACTTTGTAATTTGAGTATTCTACTACTTACATCATTACTATTTATTAACATTTACTATTATCTCTTTTGTATAGTTTGCGAATGATACTCTCCCAATTGTTTGACCTTTATTTATCGCTAAAATTCTTCCTTGATAAGTAATAGCAATGTCATTGTTTTTACTTTCCCATTTTGCAACATCACTAACATTTTTTAAAGTTCCATCTTTGCATTTGATTATTGCATCAACAAATACAGACTCTCCAGTGTTATCGATGTTTACCACTTCAGTAGACAAGATTAGATCCCTCAATTTTATTACTTAAACTTTTTTCTAACCTTAAAACATATTCTTCATCGTATTCTGTTCTATACATACTAATACTTTTTCCTAATTCCTTTGAAAAATTGCTTGAAACGTTTTCTCTCGTAGACAACTATTTTTCATCCTGTTCCATTAAAATAAAGCACCTATTAAGCGAATACATGACACTCGGCTAACAAATACCTTATAACCCTTCCTCGTCGGCGAATTTCTCCATTCAGTCGCTCCAATATATATTAGTTGTGCGCAGCCTCCTTCGGTATGGCTCTGGAAGTTCTAAAACCGCTATTGCATCTTCAAATCCTTCTTCTAAAACTTCCATTGCTTTCGGGGCTTTGCCTCCGTACTCTTCCAACACTTGATTCAGAAGTACTCTTGCTGTCTTTGCATCTGGAGCTTCAAACATAGCTCTTATCTTAGCATGTAGTTCCTTTTGTAAACCCTTCGGTGTCTTGTCATAAATAGCTCTCATAAAATGAGTTTGACACCTTTGCCAGGTCGCACCTTGAAAATGTCGATAAATCGCTTGTACAAGCCCTTTGTGATGGCTTGATTCTACTAAATCGACTCCATTGAGCCCTCTTTCCTTTAACCATGAGAAAAATTCTCCCCAGCTTTCTTCTGATTCGCTGTCTCCTATCATAACTCCCAAAACTTCTCTGTAACCTTCTTCATTTACACCTACACCAATTAGAAGACTTCTCTGTCGAACGCGACCTTCTTCTCTTATCTTTACAACCATCGCACAGGCTTACACAAAAGGAAACTTCTTTTCTTCCAAAAACCTCGAATTCCACTGCGCAATTACAGGATCAAGATTTTTGCAAAGCTCTGAAATGGTGGATTTTGAAAACTCAGTCCCACATAACTCATAAGTAATTTCTTCAATCTTTCGTGTGGATACTCCATTTACCACCATCTCACTAAATAGCCAATAAAAGCGCTTGTTCACTTCGCTGATAACGTTCAAAAAGGTCGCAAGTCAAATTTACCATTACGCAGTCTTGGCACTTTCAAAGTCAAAGTCCCTACCCTGGTAATTAAACTCCTGGAATAATAACCGTTACGATAGTCTTGTCTTTCCTCTGTCCTCTCGATAGGCTTAAGCCTTAATTTGTTCAGTAGCAAGATACGCTAAGATTTGATTAAGTATTGATTCTAATAACTTGGCTAATTTCTCGTCTTTTGTGCCTGTTGTAAAAAGGTAATGCAAAATTTCAGAATCTATGGTAATATTGTTTTCCTCATCCCCTTGAAGAATTTGGTTTTTGATTTCTCTTAATCTCTGTTCTAACCAGAGAGGGGGAGAGGTGGTTCAATCCTTTTTTACACAATTATATAGACTCAACTGATGCTCCTTCCTTCTCTATCCATTTACCCTTAAAAACAATCATATTATAGCAGACATTCAGAATAAGTGCTATATTTTTCCCTATTTATCTAACCCAATATTTATTATAGAGCCTAATTTTTGTTCCTTTACGTATCTATACATTTTATCAAATTTATCCATAAAATTATATTACAAAAAAAGAAAAAATCGCCTTTATTTTTACAAAGGGACTTTTGTAGATTGCTGAAATAAAAATAACCTGCAAATCTTTGAAAATAAAGGATTGCAGGCTATTTAAGCTTAAGAAAAATTCTATAGCGAAAAAATACTCTGTTCACTTTCCCTGAGATTTTTGTTTTTTTATTCAAAATTATTCTATCGCCTTTTTACAGGTTCTTTTCTCCAATCAAAAGAGTCTTTAAAAATGTCTAATCTGTGACCATTAATTATAACTACATGATTATTTATCCATTTAACATCAGCTTTATCTTCCGGGTAATCCCAGTATATGTTTCTAATTTTTAAGCCATTTTTATAACACAGCTCTCCTCTAACTCCAAATGCTGTTGTTGCACCGCCGTTGATTAAGTAAAATTTAATTTTATATTTCCCATCAGGGGATAAAGATTCCTTTAAAAATTCGCCATGCGGAAGCATGTTTATATCAAAAAATCGCCAGTAGACAAATAAAGAAAATAATAATATAAGCATTAATATTGTCATCAGTAATTTGATTAATATTCTTTTAAAAGAACCATTGTTTACTTTAGCTGAACCATTAGATTTATAAACCTTGCTCATACCATGATATCCCTTTCCTAATTGCTTCTTGATCTTCCGGATCATCAAAATAGCTTTTATAGTAAGAAATTTCAAAATTTCCAGTTAATATTTGAACAACTCCAGCAGCTGCACATAAAATTTCTGGTGGAAGAGGTAATGATCTACCCGTATATCCATAATTAATATTACCAATATCTTCTCCATAGACATATTCTGCTTTGCCATTAACAATTATTTTGTACAATTTATTCCAGCCATATATTAGTTTGTAATCCCAATCACCACCTTCTCTTACTTTAGATGTCCAATATGCAACTTTTGCAGAATATGCTAAGGCAGCATTTCCATTTGTATATATGAACATTGATAAATAAATATTGTTCAATTCAATTACATTGTTTCTGCATATGTTTAGCAAATTTACGTACGGTGGCTCATCTGGATCATGCTGAATAATAGAGGTTGATGCCATTGTAAGCTATAACTTCTTAAGAAATAATTTTAATCATATACAGGTTTAGTACCACATAGCAAATTAACCTGTTGGTATATAAACTATATTATTTTGATAAGACAATGTATAAATTGTTATATCTATTAATATCCACCTTACTATCTTTGCCTAAATTTTACATTGGTAATTTTATTTTGTCAAACGCGTTTTTTACTTTTTTTAATCAATTTTTTAGCATTTTTCAGCTATAAGCTCTCTCTTTCTTTAAATATCTCTAAATCCCTTAAATTTTCTTACACTTCCATGTAAATAAAAAGCTGCCACCTCTCCGGTAGCAGCTTTCTAATTATTTTTAGGTCACTTTTAAATTATATCTCTCTTTATCCTCATCAAACTATTATACAAAAACGGCAGAAGGAAAAACGCAAGCAAAACAAGGCCTATCACAACACAGATGGAAACCTGCATTAATGTCAAAATCCCTGATGGCAGCATTGCCGCAAATGTGCCAGCTAAAATTATCACCGCTGATGTTACAACATGCCCAATGTTTGCTGAGGTAAGCTTTAGTGCTTCTGAAAGTTCTAACTCCCTATATTCGTAAAATCTTATCAGCAAAAATACACTGTAGTCTATACCCAAAGCTAAGAACACAACAAAGGTGAAAAATGGCACTGCCCAGTTGAGTGCTTCGTACTTGAATATACCTTTGAAAATCATCTCTGTTATAGAGAGTGCAAGGTAGTAGTCGGCAAAAACTATTATTACCATTATTGCAGCATTAAAGATTGACCTTGAAATTAGGAACATGAGAATAAAGATGCTTATTATCATTATTAGTCTCAAAGTCTTAAAATCTTTAAAATAAATGCTCTTCAAATCATGGTTTGAAGATGATATCCCACCAACTCCTACCGACACAAACTTTGTGTTTATAAACTCTAAAGAGTTATTTAAAACCTTTTCCACATTATCAACAATATCAATTGCCTTGTTTGTATACGGATTTGTGTCAAGAATCAAGATTATCTTTGTTATTGTTCTATCTTTGTTCATATATGAATCTAAAGCCTTTTTGAAGCTACTGCTTTTTATAGCCTCTGGTGGGACGTAAAAGATGTTTGTTGTTTTGTATCCTTCAAAATAACCCTTCATACTCTGCATAGAATTTGCCATCTTGTTAAGTGCATCAGAAATCTGTAAAAGAGCTGATTTTAAGCTTGTAAACCCTGTCTGAAGTTCATCAACTTTTTTTAGAATCTGTTCTTTTTGTTTGTCAAATTCCTGAAGTTTTGAATACATAAGGTTTACACCTGAGATTATTTGCTTTTGACCTTTGTCAATTTGATAGTAGCCACTTAGAACCTTCCCTTGAGCATCAGCAAGCTGTTTTGAAGCTGAAGCTATGCTATTAATAGAATTTGAAATAAGCTTCAGAGCTTTGTCAGCTTCATTTATCTGGGCTGAAATCTTTTCATATTCAGAAGAAAACTCTTTTAACTTTGGAGCAAACTTATTTGCTTCAGTTTCAATTTTTGATAAAATCTCAGATGCCATAATATAATTGATATCCTTTGAGATTTCCGGATACTTATTTGAAAGTGCTTTTAAATTGTTATAAGCAGTATTAATACCTGCCAATAAAAGTTCAATTTGATTTACATCAAACCCCTGTAATTCGCTTTTTACCTTATTTATTGACCTTGTATACTCAGAATAGAACTCTTTAAAGCCTTCAGATAGCTTGCTGCTTCCAATTGAAAGCTTATTAAGACCATCATATATCTTCTTAGAACCATTTAACCCCTGTTCAAATCCACTATTTAGTTTTTCCAAAGAAATTTTTAATTCATATACACCATTCTCAAGCTGTGAAATACCAGTTACAAGTTTTTGAACATCAAATTCTTTTGTTGACATACTTAAATTTTTGTTTATAGTCTCAATTGCATTGTTAACTTTCAAAAGACCATCTCTCAAACTATCAATACCTTTTATAACAGTATCCGCTTGGTTTGACAAAGTAAATTGTTTTATAATCTCCCCTTGTGGTCTTGTGACTGAATACACATCTTTTATACCATTTTGCTTACTCAATATTTCAGTTATTTTTTCAATGTCAGATAATGCGTCAGAAGTTGCTAAACTCTTATTAGATTTCAAATAAATGGTAACAGGAAATGTCTTACCACTGCTGAAGTTTTTTGAAATTATGTTAAATCCTTTCACGGATTTGTATTTTTCAGAAAGTTCGTTTAGTGTGTTAAATGATAAATCGCCTCTCACTGATAAGAGAAAAGGTATCAAGATTAAAATAACTGTTGTCAACACCACATAAGGATATTTAGTTGAAAGTCTTGCAGCAGCTTCCCAGAGTCTGCTATGGGTGTGCTGTATTTCTTTATTAAATGGCCAGAGAAGATTTTTACCAAAAATTTTGAGTACAGCAGGAACCAGTGTCAAAAGCACAAGTAAAAGCACAAGCACACTTACTGCAATTGCTGACATTGCCCTGAAAAAGTTAAAAGACGCTGCCGCAAAAGCCGCAAAACCTGTAAAAACCGCAAGACAGCTAAATACCACTGTTTTTCCTGCTGTTTTAAACGTTGTTATTATTGCATCATCAACATCTTTCCCATTTGCAAGCTCTTCTCTGAACCTTGAAATAATCAATAGATTATAATCCGTCCCAATTCCAAATAGGGATACAACTATAAATGTTCTTGTAAAAGTATTGATTGGAAAATTAAACTTATCTGCCAAATGTCCAACTATGCTAAGCGAAATTAAAAACGAAACACCAACTGTTAAAAGTGAAACAATTGGTGTGATAGGTGAGCGGAAAACAAGAACTAACACAACAATTATAAATACAATAGTGATGATATCTGTTTTTTTAACTCCATCTTCTGAAGCTTTTACAAAGTCTTGAGTAATTAAATCTCCACCTGTAAGATACACCTCTAAATCCTTTGGTTTTTGAACAGATTCTATAAACTTATAAATATCATTTCTTATTTCAATAACTTCTCTTCTTGACTTGTCTGTTTGAATACTTGCAAGGACAACCTTGTTGTTGCTTGATACGTAGTAGTTCTTTAACTCTGGATTCATAAAATGAGATGAAATATTTTCAATGTTGTATCTTTCTTTGCTATTGCCAAGTCCATAAATTATTTTCTTGATTGCTTCAATATCTTTATTCGAAAGACCATTTTTGTCATAAAATACAATTGCTATTGTTGAAAGCTTTTTATCCTTTGGTACTCCCTGATACTCTTTTTCTAACGCTGCTGCAACCTGAGAAGGATATTCATGACCAATTTTAGGTTCACCTTTGAGTCGCACTATTTTATTTATATCTGGCATAGTAACTACAAATATTACTGTTAAAATAGCCCATATAATAGTGCTCAGCCACGGACGCTTTAAAATTACTCTCACACACCTCACCTCTTTTAAAATTTTACACAGCCTATTTTAACATATGCACTGGCCAAACGTCAATGACTAAAAGTCAATTTAAAAATTAAATAAAAAGCTTTTGTGAAGGTCTTTGCCTTCACAAAAGCTTTATCTTTACAAACTTGAGTTTACCAACCTGCAAAAAATTACATCGCCAATCAATACTCTATTCCAGCTTCTTCAGCAAAACTTTTCAAAGACTCCTCAGTCTCTTTCCTCGACTTCTCCAGCATTATCTCATAATCCTTCTTCCACTGCTCAACATCTCCCCTGTCTATATCATTCCTTTTCGCATGTATCTTCCCCTCTTCAGTGTTAAAAAACCATTTCTCTTTTATCTTCCAGTCATATTGCACATTCAATAACTTCGGTCTAATGTCGAGTGTAAACTCTTTATATCTTTTCCACACTTCTCTCCAATTTTGTGGATTTTCCCTCAGTTCCTTCAACAAGCCCTCATACACCTTTATCGCTTCCATTGCAAGCTCTTCTCTACTTTTCCATTCAAGAATATACAACTCACTATATTTTTCTGGATGTTCTGCTATATCTTTAGAGGTTCTCTTCCAAGAATCAGAATAATAAAAATCAGCTAAAGCAGAACTTGAAACCAATATAATACCATACAGTTCTTTTATACGCTTATCAGTAAATCTGTCTGTAGGGTCACTGTATACTGCAGTATCAACATCTTCTTTTTGCTGATTCTCAGTTAAATTCTGGTTATCTTGATTGACATCTGTTATATTCCCCTCTCTCTCCGCCTGTTCTGATGCCAATACCACCTTCTGAGCTCCTGCATCAACACCTTTGCCTGTACCTGCCTTCCCTCTATATATCGCACAACCTATACCTGCACAACCAGCAAATATAAATGTGCATACCAACACCAATATAATCACTTTTCGCCTCATTTATATCTCCCCTCTCTTCTTCTTTTAACCTCTCTTGCTAATTTGAACTTATCCTATATAAGATTACCCAGTTCATGGGTAATGTGTCTTTATTTAAGTACTCGCGAAAACTCCTACCAGAATAGAAATACTCTGGTGTAGTGGAATGTTGTGCGTACAAAAGATCTGTTGCTGTCTTACTAACTATTACCTGTGAATGATAAGCTTCGCAGTTATCATATCGTACATGTTGAACAATATCCCCCTCTTTTAAAAACCCTAATACTACACTGCTATATCTCTCCAATGCATACCATACAGGATATATTCTCATCTGATACGCTCTGTTTCTTCCGGCACCATCTAAATTGCCCCAGTGCTGCCTAAAATAATTCGCACCCGTCCACGTTGTAGTTCGGTTTGTTGATGTCCGGTAAAACCAGTAGTTAACATTACCTTCTATCCCCGAAGATGTAGAATATATCATATCCATATACCCCGCAAACAGCACCTGTGAAGCAAAATTTGTGCAATCTCCTCCATAGTTCGCAAAATTAGCAAACGTAATACCCCTGCATGTATAACTATTCTTATACGTTGCATTGTCTATAGCATAATTCTTTGCTGCTGTCCTGTTGTAGCTCGTATTCGTATTACCCGAATTATATGATGACCTCATTAATTGAAGAGAATAATAATGAGAACCTGAATGTCCATACGCACTTGATACTAAAATATAATAATTCCCACTACTTGGAACTGTGTACTGAATAAATTCATTCTTACCTTTTGGATTCGTAGATGATGCTACTAAATTCTGTGATGAATTGTATAAATATATGTTGTAATCTACAAGCTCATGCGCATTAATAAAACTTATTGCTACTATGTCCCCTGCTCTAAAATAAATCTTAAAATAATCTTTGTCTTGCGATGGATTAGTAGATTGATATATTAATCCTTTTACAAAATCTCCAAAATTAATTGTATTTGCTGTTGAAAAGCTGTTGTTGTTCTCTTGTTCATATACCTCCCCTGCTTTTGCAATCTCATTATACCAAATTGTTAATGTAAATACAATTAAAAACATTAAAAATTTAGAGAAGCATTTTAAAACCCTTTTCATCAAATAAACACCCCTCTCACTCTTTTGTATTTTCAATTTGTGATTGTAAGTTAAAAAATTTTTCTTTGGCACAAAATTGAACTTTACATAACCAAACTCACCTCTTGAGTAATTTGTTTACTTTTACTTTAGCACAACAACAACAACAACAACAACAACAATATACAAACTGCCTAAATTTTAATTTTGGTATTTGTAAAACTATAATAAATTAAAATGCTCATTCTGTATATATTGCATATCTTAGAGTTATAAATATATGATTATACTTAAAATGATAAATCATCTGCAGTGGAAGCTATATAATTGGACTAAAAGGAGAATTTGATATAAAAATTTGAACCTACCATTAATTAAAATTGCCACTTATTTTAAATATCCTCAATTTCGGCTTTATAGCCTTACAAAAACAAAAAGCTTTTGCGAAGGTTTTACCTTCACAAAAGCTTTAGTTTTGGCTTTACAAATTTTGTCTTTTAGCTGTATGGCATCAAAGCTTTTAAATGTCAATTTCAAAATTTACACTCCAAAACAAATCATATATTTATTCTCCTCTTTTGCTTTTTTAATCTTCTTCAAAAGTTCCTTAAGACTTTGGTCTTCTTTTGTCCTCGGGTCACTTTCTACTACTTTCTCTAATTCAGGAAGAGACTCGGGCGGTATCAATGTGACTCCATTTACGTCTATACCATAAAACTCTTTATCAAAACCTCCTCCAACATAGGTTTTTACTCTCCTCAGCCCCATCTCCCACCAGTCCAATACAATATCACTATCCACATATATACAATCATACTTTTCAGGCTCATACTCACCATAATATTTGTTTCTATCTATCTCGTCAATAATACCAAATTCACACATTGTACCTTTGTACATTTATAAAAACACCTCCATAATGTAATAAATTAACACAACTTTATTATTTACCAAAACTAATTAAATCCCCGGTTGGAACTAAGTTCACGCATACTGCATCTAAATAATACCCATTGTATCTGAATCTGTACACATTAGGAGTTTTACCATCAACAAGTTTTTGTGGCGTTAATTTCAATTCAATAACTCTTTTCCTAAATTCATCAGCCTTTCTTACATACTCACATATATTTGATGCTGCTACTTCTTTACCGTGTGTTTTGAAATGATAATTTAAACACTCAGCTCTTGAACCAAAACTTCCTGGTCCCCATAGATTAAGTAAACTCTGGGGAATTTGACGACTTCCTGTTGATGTGGCACTTCCAAAAGTTTCTCCCCCATCTTTAGCATACCATGTTATTTTAATTTTTTCTTCACAAGTTAAAAGCGGAACTCCACTTACAGTGTATTTGTTCTTCCCAATCCCAACATTAGAAAATTGGAAGCTTTTCTTCATGTTCCCAGTATCTATAGTACCATATACCAAGTCTACTGAATCTATTCCTAAATTTGTTATATCGAAAATAATCGAATCTTCTGTTGCAACCCAATTTAATATTACATAATTTGGTAATGTATTTCCTAATATTTTCTCTTCGCCTTTATTAGTTTGAATTTCTCTAATTTCAGAACTGCTATCTGAACTACCTAAAATTACATTGCCATAGTTCTGGGTAATATTAATAACTTGTTGTGCTCTTAAATCATCTGCTACATTTGCTAAAGTTCCTGTACAAAAAACTCCTACTAATACAAGTATTACAGCTATCATACTTGTAAGTCTTAAGATGCCTTTTCTTATATCCCCAAATCTCCTTTCTATTTTTTACATTATAATTTCTTCTCTACCTACCTAACCAATAACAAAATCCTTATAACTTCTATAGGCTACAAAGGGCAAAAATAATAATTTTAATTACCACAGGCAACACTTTTTCTTTAGTTCAAATTAAAACTTTTTATAACAATGTCACCTCTTTAACTATTTATTTACTTTTACTATATCACAACAACAATAACAACAACAATATGTAAACTGTCTAAATTTTCCATTTAGAGTATTTTTAATTTTGTAGTAAAAATATCACCATTATCTTATTACAAAACAAAAAAGCTTTTGCGAAGGTTTTACCTTCACAAAAGCTTTAGTTTTGGCTTTACAAATTTTGTCTTTTAGCTGTATGGCATCAAAGCTTTTAAATGTCAATTTCAAAATTTACACTCCAAAACAAATCATATATTTATTCTCCTCTTTTGCTTTTTTAATCTTCTTCAAAAGTTCCTTAAGACTTTGGTCTTCTTTTGTCCTCGGGTCACTTTCTACTATTTTTTCAAATACAGAAAGTGATTCTGGTGGTATCAATGACACCCCATCTACGTCTATACCATAAAATTCCCTTTCAAAACCTACACCAATATACGTTTTTACCTGGTTTAATCCTACTTCCCACCAATCCAATACAATATCACAATCTATATATACGCAATCATATTTCTCCGGTTCATATTCATAATATTTCTTCCCCTGATCTATTTTGTCAATAATCCCAAATTCGCATGTATACATTCTCTAATAATGCCTCCATTTGGTAATACATAATAATTCATAATCCATATAAAAAATATTAATGGTTTTGATATTTGTATTATTCAGTTTTTTTTGATAATTAATTAAGGACTAGAATTTTTTTCGCCAAAACTAATTAAATCACCAGATGGAACATAGTTTACGCATACCACATGCAAATAATACATCCCGTATTCAAATCTGTATACATTTGGAGTTGCACCATCAACAGGTCTTACAGGCTTTAATTTTTGTTTAATAATATCCTGCCTTACTTTATCAGCCATTCTTACATACTCACATATATTTGATGCAGATACTTCTTTACCGTGTTTTTTGAAATGATGATTTAAACACTCAGTTCTTGAACCAAAACTTCCTGGTCCCCATAGATTAAGTAAACTCTGGGGAATTTGACGACTTCCTGTTGATGTGGCACTTCCAAAAGTTTCTCCCCCATCTTTAGCATACCATGTTATTTTAATTCTTTCTTCACAAATTAAAAGCGGAACTCCACTTACAGTGTATTTGTTCTTCCCAATCCCAACATTAGAAAATTGAAAGCTTTTCCTCGTGTTCCCAGTATCGACAGTACCATATACCAAGTCTACTGAATCTATTCCTAAATTTGTTATATCGAAAATAATTGTTATTGTCAATACCTTTTCCCCACTTTTGATAATATTTTTTCCCCACCTGTTTTAAAAAAAATTTAATTATCATTATTTAACTAATTTGACTCATTCTTGGAATCATCTGTTAAAGCTTTGATAGCACCCTCCCTTTGCTTCATCCTATAACTTTCACCTTTGATAACCACAAAATGACAGTGATGTACAAATCTATCTAAAATCGCTGTCGCTAAAACTGGATCATAAAATATCCTCGGCCACTCTTCAAATACTTTGTTTGTGGTTATTATTATCGATCCTCTCTCATATCTCTTTGATATTATCTCATAAAAATCATCTACACTGCTTTGATTAAATTTCCTTAAGCCCAGCTCATCTATTATTAACAAATCCACATTAACATAGTTTTTTAGCTTTTGTTGATACGAATTATCCGCTCTTGAAATATACAACTCTTCTAACATCTCATTTGCTGTGGTAAACAAAACTCTATATCCAAGTGCTACAGCTTTAAGTCCTATCGCTATTGCAAGATGTGTCTTCCCTGTCCCTGGCGGTCCTATGAAGGCCACATTCTCTTTCTTGCGGACAAATTCACAGGTCGCCAAATTGTATATAAACCTCTTATTTATTGAAGGCTGATAATTAAAATTATATTCTTCTAATGTCTTGTGCCATGGAAACCTCGCTTTGCTTATCCTCTTTTGATTACTGTTTATTCTCCTGTTACTCACTTCATCATTTATCAATATCTCAAAAAACTCTTGATACGAAAAATTATTCTTAATAGCTTCTTCTACTCTTAAATCAAAACTTTTTATTATCCCGGATAATTTCAAATCCTTTAGCTTCCCCAACAAAAGATCATTCATATTTGCAATTCCCCTATCTCAAGCAATTTGTTATATTCCCTGATATCCCTGTAAAGCTCTGTTCTTTCCTCATTAACATAGCTCTCGTCTTCATACTCAGGTAAATCGCTTATCCCTTTTTCACATATGTTCTTGACAACTTTGTAGCTTAGCCCTCCAAATTTTAAAGCCCTCTTACACGCATTGTCTACTGTCTCAGCTCCATATCTTTCTTTTAGTGCTATTATCCCACTTATGCTCCTGTAATCATATTTTTTAAATCCTTCCCGTTTAATAAATTCCTCAAAAAACTCCAACGCCCAATTACCAATCTCTGCCATTTTATCCCTCTGTCTTGACATTATATCCTCAATTGTTATATTCTTAGACGAGGGATAGTGTTCTTTGTTGGTTACGTATTTGCCCTTCTCATTGTTTTTGACAATCTGATGAAGGGCTATTTCTTTACCTTCAAAGAACACCCTCAAAAAACTGCCTATCTCAACTACTTCTACTTCACGTCCTGCATACTCATATGGCACTGAATAGTAGTTCCCTTTGTATATGAGATGACAGTTAGTAGCTACTTTGTGAATTGAACTTCTTGATATGTAATATTCCTCAATAGGAAGAGCTATTAACTTTTCCTTCTCTTCTGAGATGAAAACTTCTTTGGGAACTTTCTTGGTTGTGCCATGTACTCTCACATTTGCTACATTATCAAGCCAGTTTTTTAAATGTTCCCTCGCCTCATCAATATCTTTAAATTCTTCTCCAGAAAAACAGTTTTGCTTAACATACTTAATTGCTGATTCTACTTTGCCTTTATCAGTCGGTGTATACACCCTGCATGGCTGAGGTAAAAATCCATAGTGGCTCGCAAAACTTGCATAATCTTTTTGTATTTGCGCCTCATAAAAATCAACGCTCAATACACCTGCTTTTAAGTTGTCTATCTTCACAACTTCTACTACTCCTCCAAAATACTTGAATGCGTTCTTATGACACTGGATAAATGTTTCAACTGTTTGGTCGAATACTATCTCTGCATACATATATCTTGAATAGCTTAAAACCATTGTAAATACCCATGCTTTTTTGAATTTTCCATCAACTTTTATCTTACCTATATATCCAAAATCAACTTGTGCTTCTTCTGCAGGCAGTGTTGTTAAAACCATGTACACCTTTGAATTTGCTATCTTTTGTTTTAACTTTTGGACATATCTTCTTACATTAGAATAGCTTCCTTCAAAATCAAATTCCGCTTGCAAGTCTTGATGTATCTTCTTTGCTGAGTGTCCTTTATTAACCTTTGCCTCAATAAACTCCCTGTAATTATCTAATACAGAACCTTTTGATTTCCTCTCGACTTCTCCCTTCTGTTCAATGTCATGGATTACTTTTCTAACAGTTTTTCTATCCACGTCTAACAATCTTGCTATTTGACTTTTGTTGTATCCCCGTTTGAAAAGTGTGTAGATTGTTGTATGCATTGCAACCCCCAACATTTTCTTGTTATCTTCTCCTTCTGTAGTTTTTCCATACTTTCCATTCTACACTACAGAAGGCTTCTTTTTAAGTGGCAGGTGGGGAATTTTTAGTGTCATTTCTGATGATTTTATTTTATCATTAACAAATAATTGAATCTTCTGTTGCAATCCAATTTAATATAACATAATTTGGTAATGTGTTTCCTAATATTTTCTCTTCGCCTTTATTAGTTTGAATTTCTCTAATTTCAGAACTGCTATCTGAACTACCTAAAATTTCATTGCCATAGTTCTGGGTAATATTAGTAACTTGTTGTGCTCTTAAATCATCTGCTACATTTGCTAAAGTTCCTGTACAAAAAACTCCTACTAATACAAGTATTACAGCTATCATACTTGTAAGTCTTAAGATGCCTTTTCTTATATCCCCAAATCTCCTTTCTATTTTTTACATTATAATTTCTTCTCTACCTACCTAACCAATAACAAAATCCTTATAACTTCTATAGGTTACAAAGGGCAAAAATAATAATTTTAATTACCACAGGCAACACTTTTTCTTTAGTTCAAATTAAAAGTTTTTATAATAATGTCACCTCTTTAACTATTTATTTACTTTTACTATATCACAACAACAATAACAATAACAATAACATTAACAATATGTAAACTGTCTAAATTTTCTATTTAGAGTATTTTTAATTTTGTAGTAAAAATATCACCATTATCTTATTACAAAACAAAAAAGCTTTTGCGAAGGTTTTACCTTCACAAAAGCTTTGGCTTTACAAATTTTGCCTTTTAGCTGTATAGCATCAAAGCTTTTAAATGTCAATTTCAAAACTTACACTCCATAACAAATCATATATTTATTCTCCTCTTTTGCTTTTTTAATCTTCTCCAAAAGTTCCTTAAGACTTTGGTCTTCTTTTGTCCTCGGGTCACTTTCTACTACTTTTTCAAATACATGAAGCGACTCTGGCGGTATCAATGACACTCCATTTACGTCTAAACCATAAAATGACTTTTCAAACCCTCCACCAATATACGTTTTCATTTGTTTCAATCCTTCTTCACACCAATCTAATACAATGTCACAATTTACATATACGCAATCATATTTCTCAGGTTCATACTCACAATAATCTTTGTTTTTATCTATTACATCAATAATCCCAAATTCACATCTATCCCCTTTAAACATTTCCTTAATAATACCTCCTGTTTATATTTTATAATTATTAATATCAAAATATTAAGAGTTTTAATATTTGTACTATTTAGTTTTCTTTTTGATAATTAAGGTAACGATAGTTTTTGCCAAAACTAATTAAATCACCAGATGGAACATAGTTCACACATACCGCATGCAAATAATATATTCCGTATTCAAATCTGTATACATTTGGAGTTTCACCATCAACAGGCTTTACTGGCTTTAATTTTTGTTTAATAATATCCTGCCTTACTTTATCAGCCATTCTTACATACTCACATATATTTGATGCAGATACTTCTCGACCATGTTGCCCGAAATGATAATCTAAACACTTCGTTCTTGAACCAAAACTTCCTTGTCCCCATAGATTAAGTAAACTCTGGGGAATTTGACGACTTCCTGTTGATGTGGCACTTCCAAAAGTTTCTCCCCCATCTTTAGCATACCATGTTATTTTAATTTTTTCTTCACAAGTTAAAAGCGGAACTCCACTTACAGTGTATTTGTTCTTCCCAATCCCAACATTAGAAAATTGAAAGCTTTTCTTCATGTTCCCAGTATCGATAGTACCATATACCAAGTCTACTGAATCTATTCCTAAATTTGTTATATCGAAAATAATTGAATCTTCAGTTGCAACCCAATTTAATATAACATAATTTGGTAATGTGTTTCCTAATATTTTCTCTTCGCCTTTATTAGTTTGAATTTCTCTAATTTCAGAACTGCTATCTGAACTACCTAAAATTTCATTGCCATAGTTCTGGGTAATATTAGTAACTTGTTGTGCTCTTAAATCATCTGCTACATTTGCTAAAGTTCCTGTACAAAAAACTCCTACTAATACAAGTATTACAGCTATCATACTTGTAAGTCTTAAGATGCCTTTTCTCATATCCCCAAATCTCCTTTCTATTTTTTACATTATAATTTCTTCTCTACCTACCTAACCAATAACAAAATCCTTATAACTTCTATAGGCTACAAAGGGCAAAAATAATAATTTTAATTACCACAGGCAACACTTTTTCTTTAGTTCAAATTAAAACTTTTTATAACAATGTCACCTCTTTAACTATTTATTTACTTTTACTATATCACAACAACAATAACAACAACAATATGCAAACTGCCCAAATTTTTATTTAGAGTGCTTGTAATATTGCAACAAAAATACAACCATTGTTTTATGCAAAATAAAAAAGCTTTTGCAAAGGAAAAACCTTTACAAAAGCTTTACTTTTACAAATTTTAGCTTGCCTACCTGCAAAACATCGCCGTTTTGAAGTTCAATGTCAAGTTCATTTACCTTCTCACCGTTGAGTTTAACAGCACCGCTTTTTATAAGCCTCATTCCCTCGCTTGTAGAGGAGCAAAGTTTATTTTCTACCATAAACCTTGGCAGGTAAACCTTGGGACTCACAAGCTCAACCTCTGGAATGTTATCTGGTATGTCTTTTTTCTGGAACACTTTTATAAATTCTTCTTCAGCCTTCTTTGCAGCCTCTTCGCCATGGTATAGCTTTACTATCTCTCTTGCAAGTCTCATCTTTGCATCTCTTGGATGCAAAGTCCCTTCTTCAAGCTTTCTTTTCATCTCTTCAATCTCTTCAGGCTCTAAATCGGTTGTTAGTTCATAGTACGAAATCATAATCTCATCAGGGATTGACATTACCTTTCCATACATTATATTTGGCGGTTCATTTATTCCAATATAGTTTCCAAGGCTCTTGCTCATCTTGTTAACACCATCTGTACCAACCAAAATTGGCATCAAAAGAGCAACCTGGATTGTTTTGCATCCATACTCCTTTTGCAGCGTCCTTCCCATAAGAATATTGAATTTCTGTTCTGTTGCACCAAGCTCAACGTCAGCTTCAATCACAACAGAGTCATAACCTTGCATAAGCGGGTAGAAGAACTCATGTATAGAAAGTGGCAAGTTCTTCTCCATTCGCTGGCGGAAAGTTTCTCGCTCAAGCATTCTTGCAACTGTGTACTTTGATGCCAGGTTTATAACATCTAAAAAATTCATAGGCTCAAGCCATTCGCTGTTGTATCTAATTGTAGTCTTTTGCGGGTCAAGAATCTTTAAAACCTGCTGCTTGAATGGCTCTGCATTTTTTTGGACCTCTTCTTTTGTAAGCTGTTTCCTCGTCTCAGATTTCCCTGTCGGGTCACCAATCATTGCTGTAAAATCACCAATTATCAAGATTATGTTGTGCCCCAAATCCTGAAGCTGTTTGAGTTTCCTTAAAACAACAGCATGCCCAAGATGCACATCTGGCACGTTTGGGTCAAGGCCAAGTTTTATGTTTAAGGGTCTGTCCTGCTTTAGCTTTTCAATGAGCTCTTCTTCAGTAATTATCTCAGCTGCGCCTTTTTTGAAAACTTTAAGCTGGTGTTCTATGTCCATCTGCCACATCTTCTCCTTTCTATGTTTTTATATTCCAAGTCTTTCCTTTACCATCTTCACAAGCCAGTTTGCTTCTTCAACTTTAAAAAGATAAATCAATCCTGCATAAATTGCCATACCAAGTACAATAGCTATTAAAGTGTAAAGAGAAAAAGGAGCAAAGTGCATATTTAAGTTTATAAACCTTTGCTTAAAAAGATATACAAAAATGCCCATTATTAAGCTTGCAATGAGCGATTTTACAAGCACACTTGCGATCCTCTTCCAACCAATTGACCCAAGCTTTTTGCGAAGAGAGATAAACAAAAGTACTGTTGCTATATAGTTTGCAGAAGCAAAGGCCATTGCCGCACCTGTGTGCTTGAATTTATGTATAAAAATTATGTCAAGAATGATATTACAAACTATTGCAATAACACCATTTTTTACTGCTGTTTTTGAATCTTTTAGAACATACAATGTTCTGTTCAAAATATCTCTCAAACCTAAACCCACAAACCCCAAAGAGTAAAACATGAGTGGTGATGCTGTGAGCATAGTAGAATAAACTGTAAAATTTCCTCTCTGGTAAATTAGCCTTGTTATCTCTTTTGAGAGTATCATGCCACCTACTGCAAATGGCATCATAAGAAGAATAATTGAGTTTACTGAAGATACAAAAAATTTTCTGAAATTTTCTTTATCACCCTTTGCTTGAAGGTTTGAAAGTGTTGAAAATGCTAAAACCGAGATAGATGAAGAAAAAACACCAACTACCATGTCATTGAGCTTCCCAGCATATGCAACCGCAGCAACAGCACCACTGCTCGTTCCTGTCAAAAGATACCTATCAATAAACGTGTAAATCTGTGCCATGCTGCTGCTGATAAAAACAGGAAAAGAAAATTTTATCATGTTTATAATATTTCTATCCTTCAATCCAACCACAGGATAGAATTTAAATCCGTATTTTTTGGCATTGTATAGCTGATAGACAAGGCTCAAAAAATACCCAAAGACAAAACCAACTGCAACAATGTATATGTCTATCTTCTTAAAATACCCAAAATATGATAAAAATATAGCAACAAAGATTGCAAAATTAAACGGAATGCTTGACAAAACTGGTTTTATAAAATTGCCATTTGCCTGAAGAAATCCTTGCAAAATGTTTGCAGAACTTGTAAACAGTATCATGAATATGGTTATTTTAAGTAACCTTGATGCATAAAATATCTGCTCGCTTTTACTTGCATTTACCTGAAGTAAAATCAGCTGTTTTGAGAAGATAAAACCTAAAATTGCTACAATGCTCGATGCAAGAAGTAATGTATTTATTACGCTGTTTGTAAACCTTACTCCTTCATCTTCACCTTTTTTCTCTCTAATCTCAGTGTAAAAAGGAATAAAAGAAGTTGAAAATGCAGCAAATACAGAAGCAAAGAGTATATTCGGAAGCTGCAAGGCCAAAGGAAAAGCATCTGCTTTTATACTGGTGCCAAACCTTGCACCAAACGCTACCTCTCTAATAAATCCTATTAGCTTTGTAAAGACTGTTACAGCAAAAAGTTGCAATGCTATCTTTGTTGCTTTCTTGAACTGCAATTTATGTTCCTTCCTTTCATATTCAAAAAGGTTTCAAAAAAGGTTTTATCATATGCTTTCTTTTAAAACCTTCTCAATACTCTTAATCTCTTTAACTAATGACTCTTCATCAATTGTTAAAAGCTTTCCATCCATGTATAAAATCTCACCGTCAACAATTGTAGCATAAACATTTGAAGGATTGCTACTATAAACGATGTTTGAAATAGGATTGTAGCAAGGAAGCATATTTAAATCATTTGCTTTTATCAATACAATATCAGCTCTAAAACCCTTTTTTAGTCTGCCTGTGTTGTGAATATCTGCTGCCATCGCAGCATTTACAGTTGTCATTTTCAAAACCTCTTCCGCCTTTAATATCTCTGCAAGCCTATACATTCCCTTTTCCAAAAGTGCTGCAATGTGAATCTCTTCTAAGATGTTGAGGTTGTTGTTGCTTGCTGCAGAATCTGTGCCAATTGCAACATTAACACCTGATTTAATCAAATTAAAAACTGGAGCAAATCCATTGCCAAGCTTTAGATTGCTTGTTGGATTGTAAACAGCTGTGACACCATTTTCAGCTAAAATCTCAATGTCCTCGTCATCAACATACACACAGTGTGCTGCAATACATGGTCTTGTAAAAAGCCCAGCTTTTTGGCATAGCTTCACAGGCGACATATCGTATTTTTCATAACACTGGTTTACCTCATCTTCAGATTCGCTTAAGTGTATCATTATCCCAGTGTTAAATTCTTCTGATAGCTCAGCAACTTTTTCAAGCAGCTCATATGAGCAGGTATACACAGAATGAGGTCCAAAGAAGACCTTTATCTTGTCGCTTGAATAATTATAAATCAATTCTTTTGTCTCATCAAGTCGCTGCTGCTGTCTTTCATCTGTTTGAAGTCCTCTTGACAAAACAGCCTTGATTCCAGTTTCAAGAGCTGCTTTTGCTGTCATATCTTCATGAAAGTACATGTCAAAAAACATTGTTGTTCCACATTTTAGCATCTCAGCAATACCAAGCAAAGAGGAATAGTAAACTATCTCTTTTGTTAATTTCTCCTCAGCAGGAAAAATCTTTTCAAAAAGCCACTCATAAAGAGGAAGGTCGTCTGCATACGACCTCAAAATGGTTTGACCACAGTGAGTATGTGCATTTATAAATCCGGGCAGAGCAATGAGATTTTCTGCATTTATAACCTTGGTAGCAAACATCTTCTCTTTTGATAGTTCTATACCTTGTGAAATCTCTGAAATCTTGCCATTCTCAATCAAGATATCTCCTTTTAAAACTTCATTCTCTCCATCAAGAGTTATTATAGTTGCACCTTTTATTAATAAGTCCATTATCTACACTTCCCAACTATTAAGATATTTTTCCTGCTCGCTTGTGAGCCTATCTATTTCAATTCCAAGCGATTTAAGTTTAGCCATCGCTACATAAGAATCAATTTCGCTTGGCACCTGATAGACTTTTTTATCCAAATTCTTGTAATTTTGCGCAACATAAATGGTACAAAGTGCCTGAATGGCAAATGACATATCCATAATCTCTATTGGATGGCCATCTGCTGCTGCAAGGTTGACAAGCCTGCCTTCTGCAAGTACAAATACATCTTTGCCATTTTCAAGCTTGTAACCTGTGATATTCTTCCTTGCTTCATAAATTTTTATAGCTTTTTTCTCAAGCGTTTCTATGTCAATTTCAACGTTAAAGTGTCCGCTATTACTCAAAATTGCTCCATCTTTCATATTCAAAATGTGCTCATATCTTATAACATCCTTGCATCCTGTTGCAGTGACAAATATATCACCTATCTTTGCAGCATCTTCCATCTTCATTACCTCAAACCCGTCCATATACGCCTCTAAAGCCTTTATAGGGTCAACCTCTGTCACTATTACCTTCGCGCCAAGACCTTGAGCCCTTTTTGCAATGCCTTTGCCACAAAAACCATACCCTGCAACAACAACATACTTTCCTGCAACTGTGATGTTAGTTGTCCTTATAATCCCATCCCATGTTGACTGACCTGTACCGTACCTGTTGTCAAAAAGGTGTTTGCAGTATGCATTATTGACTGCAATCATAGGGAATTTAAGCTTTCCATCCTTTTCTAATGCTTTTAGTCTTATTATACCTGTTGTTGTTTCCTCACATCCGCCCATTATCTTATCAGAGAGGTTTTCAAGTTTTGTGTGAAGAAGGTATGTCAAATCACCACCGTCGTCTATTATCAGCCTAATATCATTTTCAAGCGTCTTTTCAAGATGGTAAAAGTATTCTTCTTCAGTTGCGCCTCTTATTGCAAAGACTTCAATACCCTCATGCACAAGCGCTGCTGCAATATCGTCTTGTGTTGACAAAGGGTTTGAGCCTGTCACATACACATTTGCTCCAAGGTCTTTCAAAAGCAGTGCCAAATTTGCCGTTTTTGCCTCAAGATGAACCGAGATTGCCACATTTATACCGTTTAAAGGTTTTTTATTAATATAATCTTTTCTTATCTGTTCAAGTATAGGCATAAACCTCTTTGCCCACAGAATCTTCCTCAGCCCTTCTTCCCATAGACAATGGTCTTTTATGATTGCCAACAACACCACATCCTTTTTTAGTTTATTTATACTCTGTTTTTTTCTAAGTCCTTGAACTTTGTATGCTTGTCCAAGAACAAAAGCTCAATTGTTCCGGTCGGACCATTTCTATGCTTTGCAATTATAAGCTCTGCTATGTGTTTTTTGTCAGTGTCAGGATTGTAATACTCATCCCTGTACAAAAACGCAACAATGTCAGCATCTTGCTCAATTGCACCACTTTCACGAAGGTCAGAGAGAATCGGTCTGTGGTCAGCCCTTGTTTCAGGTGCACGGGACAGCTGTGAAAGAGCAAGTACTGGGACATTTAGCTCTCTTGCCAAGGCTTTTAATGACCTTGAAATCTCGGCAATCTCCTGTTGTTTGCTCTCAAACCTGCCGCGAGCAGTCATAAGCTGCAAATAGTCAACCATAACAAGTCCAAGTCCCTTTTCTTTTAGTTTTAGCCTTCTGCACTTTGCCCTCATCTCGCTAACTGTTATGGCAGGTGTGTCGTCAATATAAATTGGAGCATTTGACAAAAGTGCCAAAGCCTTTGCAAACTTTTTCCACTCTTCATCCTCTAAGTTGCCAGTACGAAGTTTGTGACTGTCTATCATTGCTTCTGAGCAAATCATACGGGTTACAAGCTGTTCTTTTGACATCTCAAGCGAAAATATAGCAACAGGAACACCTGCCCTTAAGGCTGCATGCTGGACAATGTTAAGTGCAAAGCTTGTCTTGCCCATTGCAGGCCTTGCAGCAATCAAAATCAGATCTGATGGCTGAAGCCCTGCTGTCATTCTGTCAAATTCAGCAAATCCTGTTGGCACACCTATGATATGTGATTTTCTGAGATACAGTTCCTCTATCTTATTGTATGTTTCAATTAATATTTCTTTTAAATGAGAAAAATCTCTTGAGCTTTTGTGAGAAATCACATTGAAGATAGTCTTTTCAGCAAAATCAACTATATCTTCAACTCTTTCTGTCTGGCTTTTACACTTTTCTATTATCTTCATTGATGAGTTTATAAGCTTTCTAAGTAGCGACTTTTCCTCAACAATTTTTGCATAATATGTAGCATTTGCAGATGTTGGCGTGTTTATAACAAGATTTGTCAAATATTCACTTCCACCAACCGCCTCAAAGCTTCCTCTTTCCCTTAGCCGTTCTGAAACTGTTATAACATCTATGGGCTTACCCTCTTCAAAAAGGTCCATGATAGCCGCAAAAACTTCTTTTAGCTGTGGGGTTGCAAAATCTTCTTCTGTCAAAATCTCTGTGATGTCAGATATTACCTCTTTGTCAAGAAGCATTGCCCCCACAACAGCCTCTTCTGCCTCGCGGCTTTCTGGCATTTCACTGTGGCTTTGGAGAATATCAGGTTCCATGGTCAAATCACTTCCTCTTTAGCTTGAGGTCACATGGACTTTCAGCTTTGCCAAAACGCCCTGATAAAGCCTAATTGAAACCTCATAACTTCCAATTTGTTTTATTGGATCTTCAAGATCAACCTTTTTCTTGTCAATGTCAATTCCAAGCTGTCTTTTTATCTCATCAGCTATCTCTTTGTTTGTAATAGACCCAAAGAGTTTTCCGTTTTCACCTGCTTTCGCTTTTATAATTACGTAATTTTTCTCAAGCTTGTCTGCAAGCTCTTTGGCAAGCATAAGCTCTTTTTCTTTTTTCTTCTGCTCAGCCTCTTTCTTTTCTTTTATGTGCTTTTCTAACCCCTCTGTTAAAGGTGCTGCGAGCTTTCTTGGAATTAAGTAATTTCTTGCATACCCATCATTTACTTCAACAATTGAGTCTTTTTTACCCAAGCCCTTGACATCCTGAAGAAGCACAACTTTCATAGCAAAACCTACTCCCCTTTTTTATTTTTAAGTTTTTTGATTTTCCATAATGTATTCATCAATTGCTTCGAAAAGTATATCTTTTGCCTCTTCCAAGGTTACATTTTCAAGCTTGCTACCTGCTGTCTCCAAGTGTCCGCCACCACCTATTTTTTCTAAAATTAGCTGGACATTTATCTTGCCGTTTGACCGGGCACTAATTAATACTGTGTTGTCTATTTTGCAGACTACAAAAGATGCATCAATCCCTTTTATATTCAAAAGCTCATCTGCTACCTTTGCTATTATAACATTATTCCTGCAAGTTTGTGAATAATCAATAACAACTGCAATATTTCCATAAAGTACCTGTGCATTTGATATAAGCTGGTGCTTTAAAATGAAGTCTTCCAAGTCCTCTTTTAGATATTCCTTTATATTCTCAGGCAATGCCTCATTTTCTCTAAGGTATGTTGCAACCTCAAATGTCCTAACACCTACATTTTTGGTAAACCCTCGCGTGTCAATCATAATACCAGCAAGCATAATTTCTGCTTCAACTTTTTTGAGCTTTATTCCTTCATAACTCAAAAGCTCAGCAACGAGCTCTGATACAGACGATGCATATGTCTCTGAATAGCAAATGAGAGCTTGTTCAATCCAGTCAGCTGCTCTTCTGTGATGGTCAATTACAATTATCTTCTCAAAACTCAGAATCATATTTGGCATATCAACGTAACTTATCCTCTGCGTATCAACAACAAACAAAAGTGAATTTTTTGTCTTTAGCTTGAGCGCCTTTTGCTCGTCAATTATCATGTTTTCATATTGAGAATCTGATTTTATCATTTCAACGAAATCCTTTATAGTTGGGTTAAAAGAATTTATAACAATATATGTCTCCTTGTTTAAATTTAAGCAAAGTTTCGCAAGACCAACTGAGGCACCTAAACAGTCTAAGTCAAAATACTGATGGCCCATGATAAAAACCTTGTCAGAGTGCTTTATAATTTCTTTTATAGTCTGTGCCATGACACGTGAGCGGACTTTTGAGCGTTTTTCATGCTCTTTTGTCTTCCCGCCATAAAATTCAAACTTTCCATTGTAGAAAACCACAAGCTGGTCGCCACCACGTGAAAGTGCCATGTCCAGCGCTGTTTTTGCATCTTTTTGAGCTTGGAATATAGAGTCATCTCTTATTCCAATACCACAGCTTATTGTAGGAATTATTCGATTATACAAGTTTACCTCTTTTATCTGATCAAGTATATTAAATCTTCTTTCTTGCATTTTGTAAAACGCTTCTGTATTACAGATGAAAAGGTACTTGTCTCTTTCATATTTCATCAAAAACACATCAGACCTTATCTGGTTATAAAACCAGTCCATGACCCGCCTTTCAATCTCAGATGCAATGTTCGATTTTGAAACCTCCGGTGCAGAATTTAAAACATCGTCGTAGTTGTCAATCGTAAGATATCCAAAGACCACATTCTGAAGTTCAAAAGTTTTCTGAAGTGCAACATAATCTGTTATGTCAATAAAGTAAAAAAGCCTCAAATACCTTTTGTCGTTTTTCTCTCCCTCTACCTCAACAAGAGTAATAAAGACATTGAAAAAATAGCTCTGATACTCAAAACTATCCAGCCTTGGCTTGTTATCTAAAATTGCCTGATAAAGTTCTGGAAGTTCATCTTTTAGATTTTTTCCAATTAGCCTCTTGTTTTTTGATATTTCCAGAAACTTCTGGTTATGCCATATAATGTCTCCGTTGTACTCTGTTATAAGTATAGGCAAAGGGAATTTTAAAAGTGTGTCTTTTGACGCTGTATCAATGTTTAGTGTCAATGTCTCGATAAATTCTAATAACTGTCTATTTTTCTTTCTGTTTATCGTAATATTGTATGCTGCAAGTAAGATTATAAGCGAAAAGCAGATGATGCCAATTTGAAGGTTATAGTATAAAATTACCAAATTAAAAACAAGAGAAAGTACAAAACCTGCTTGAGAAACAGAAAAATCAAATTTAAAATGGGCTTTTTTATCTTTCACAATTTCACCTTCTTTGGTCCTCTTTTCTTAAAATCAAATACCAAATCTAAAAAGCCGATTAAAAACATTATCGGTAAAATTTGAAAACTAAAAATTATAATAACAATCATCATCCAGCCTCTAAAAAATGGCGAAGAAATCTTCTCAGTAATAATTGCATATATTAAAGAAAGGGATTGGATAAAAAGAAGCCATAAGAGAATTATTATCATGTTGCTGACAACAATGTACAATAGACTCACCTGTGTCAGGAAGAAGGAAAGTATATAAAATATAATAACACCTATTGTAACTTCTTTTGGCATAAATAGATTTTCAAAGCTCAGAAAATCCCTTTCAATTTTTAACCTTTTTGCAGTCCATTTTAGAATATAGTAGGCAATAAAACCAAGTGTAATTGCTACTACTATGACAAAACTTGGTACCATGAGTTTTAAAAATTCAGCAAACTTGTCAAGCAAAACATCTTCGTTTAAAGCTTTAAAATATCCCTCAAGAATTTTCTTTAAAAACAAAATCATTTCATTTATAACGTCAATCCTATACAAACTTTTGATTGCCTTTATTGTAAAAACCAGATGTATCAAAAACCCAACTGCCAGAGTTAAAATATCCAATATATAGCTTTTTACGTATTTTAAAACAATATAAACTGTAACCGGTACAATGTAGATAATCAAAAGATACACAAATGCTATTGGAACTTTACTCATCAACATAAGTCCAATACTTGCAAAGACATATGAGATTATAACCCTTGGAATAAAATTTTCTTTAGAAAATAAAGTATATAAATGAACAAATAAAAGTAGCAGCAGAGGATTAAACTGTGATAAAAATAATACAAATTGAAGCAGAGCAAAAACACTAATAAATAAAAATTCTTTTGCCAACTTCTTCATACTCTTCTCATCCATCCTCATTTTTTAGTTTACTTCTGTAATTACCGAATAAGACCCAAGAAGCTTATAAAATGCAGACTTTCTCTGCACAACTTTTAGAGCATCACTCACATCCTCTTCATCTATAAACCCATCAATATCAACAAAAAAAACATACTCGCCAAGACTTGTCTTTGCCGGTCTTGATTCTATTTTAGTTAAATTTAAATCATATAGATTAAATATGGCTAAAATCTTATATAAACTTCCAGGTTTGTCATATGTTGAGAATATTATTGATGTCTTGTTCTTTTCTCCTCTTTCAAAATTAGGAATCTTATTCAAAACAAAAAACCTTGTAAAGTTATTGTCATGATTTATTGGTCCATCTATAATCTGCAGGTTATTTTGCTTTGCTGCAAAGAGCGAACAGATGGCGGCATCAACCTTACCCTCTGCGCACATCCTTGCCGCATACGATGTACTGTTTACCTGTATTAGCTCTGCGCCCTTGTAATTTTGTCTTAGATAGTCATGACATTGTGAAAATGCCTGCGGATGTGAAGCAATCGACCTTATCTTCTTTGTATTCTCTCTGCTACAGAGGTAATGCTCAACCTTTAAAACTATTTCTCTTATGATATAAACATCTGCTCTCAAAAGATTGTCAAGTGTTGTTGATACGCTTCCTTCAATGGAATTCTCAACAGGTACAACACCATAGGTTTTTTCATCCTCATCTACAACCTCAAATACATCATCTATTGTATCACAAGGTAGGAGGTCTATATTTTCATCTTTTATAAATCTTTTTGCAGCTTCATAAGAATACGAACCAATGGGACCTAAATAGGCAACCTTCACCTTTTCACCTCAAATCTGCTTTTTATATATTTTAACATTGATTTTATAAGTATTAAAGGCTCAAAATAAAGTTAAACAAAAAAGGTCCTTTGACCAGTAAACTTGCGGCCAAAGAACCCTTTTGGAAAGCCCATTTATATTATAAAAACTTTACTTTTCACCACAAAGCTCTAAAAGTCTCTCCCATCTTCTATCAACTTCCTGCTGAATCTGCTCAATTAGATGCTCATTTCCTTTCTTGAATAGGTGTCTGAATCTCCCCTGTGTCTTTAAGAACTCAACAACAGGAAGCTTTTCTTTTGGCTTGTATGTGAGACGATACTGCCCATTTACAACCTCGTAGAGTGGCCAGAAGCATGTATCAACTGCAAGTTTTGAAATTTCAATTAGCTTTGATGTTTCATATCTCCAACCTCTTGGACATGGAGCCAAAACATTCAAAAATGCGGGTCCATCTGTGTATAAAGCCTTTTCAGCCTTTTCAATCAAATCTTTCATATTTGGAGTAATAAAAGCTGTTTGAGCAACATATGGGATACCATGTGCAACCATTATCTCGGTCAAATCTTTTCTCCATTGCATCTTACCAGGTAAAACTTTTCCTTGGGGTGAGGTTGTTGTATCAGCATAAAGCGGTGTTGCAGAAGATCGCTGGATACCTGTGTTCATATAAGCACCGTTGTCATAGCAAACATATACCATGTTGTGACCTCTTTCCATTGCACCGGAAAGCGACTGAAGACCTATATCGTATGTTCCACCATCGCCACCGAATGCGATGAATTTAAATTCACCTTGAACTTTTCCTTTTTTCTTCAAAACCCTGTACGCTGCCTCAGCACCTGCAATTGTTGCAGCAGCGTTTTCAAATGCACTGTGGATAAATGAATCCTTCCATGCTGTGTACGGATAAATACAGCTTGAAACCTCCAAACAACCTGTTGCAACACCAACAACTGCTCTGTCTTCTGGCTTTAAAGCTCTTAAAATTGCTCTTACAGCAACGGGCGCACCGCAGCCTGCGCACATTCTGTGCCCGCCTGTAAATCTTTCAGGTCTTGCAGCAAGCTCTTTTATATTGTATGCCATTTTAAAGCGCACCTCCTTATTCTCTCACGCCAATGTAGTTGTAAACTTCTCCAACATTGCCTGTTTTGACAATGTCAAGAAGTCTGTCATATATCTTAGCAATGTCATCGGTTTTAACATCTCTTCCACCAAGACCATAAATGTAGTTGATAACTTTGATGCCATCTGCTCTACCATAAAGAGCACTTGTAACCTCTGTAAATAGAGGACCACCTGCAGCGTTAAAGCTGTCTGTCTTGTCCATTACAGCAATTGCTTTAAGGTGCTTAAGTGCCCCTACAATCTCTTCAACTGGGAATGGTCTGAAAAGCCTTGGCTTAAGCAAACCTACCTTGTATCCTTTGCTTCTGTACTCGTCAACCACAGCTTTAGCCGTTCCTGCTGTTGAGTTCATAACAACAATTGCAACCTCAGCATCATCAAGTTTATAGGTTTCAAAAAGTCCATACTTTCTTCCACTTATCTTTGCAAACTCATCAGCTACCTCTAAAACTACCTTCTTTGCATTTCTCATAGCCTCTGCTTGTTGTCTTTTGTGTTCAAAGTAGTACGGTGGCAAGTCTAACGGACCCATTGAAATTGGATTTTGTTCATTCAAAAGGTAATATTCAGGATTGTACTCACCGATGAAGTTTCTGACAACCTCATCTTCTAAAAGTTCTATATTCTCAACAGCATGGCTTGTGATAAATCCATCATAACATACCATAACAGGAAGTCTTACATCCTTGTGCTCTGCAATCCGGATTGCCTGAATCAAAGAGTCATATGCCTCTTGATTGTTTTCGCAATAAATCTGAATCCATCCACTGTCTCTTGCACCCATTGAGTCTGAATGGTCATTGTGAATATTGATAGGACCAGAAAGTGCTCTATTTATAACCGCCATTACTATCGGAAGTCTCATTGAAGCAGCAATATATAGCATCTCCCACATCAGAGCTAAACCTTGTGAGGATGTAGCTGTCATTGTTCGAGCACCTGCTGCTGAAGCACCGATACAAGCACTCATTGCACTGTGCTCAGACTCAACAGCAACAAACTCTGTATCTACCTCACCATTTGCAACAAATTGAGAAAAATACTGTGGTACCTCAGTTGAAGGTGTTATTGGAAACGCGGCAACAACATCAGGGTTTATCTGTCTCATAGCATACGCTATTGCCTCGTTACCGCTAAGTCTATCACGAATTGCCATTATTCTATTCCCTCCTCTATTAAATTCTTACTTCTGTTCTTCTACAAAGTCAAAAGCCTTAAATGGGCAAACCTCTGTGCAAACGCCACAACCTTTGCAATGGTCATAATCAACGCCAATCATCTTGCCATTTTCAACCTTTATAGATGAATCTGGACATACATAGAAGCAAAATAGGCACTGCTTGCATTTATCTTCATGCCAAACAGGTCTCATTGTTCTCCAGTCGCCTGTTTTGAAATCCTCTGCATTGCCTGGGTCGATGATTACACCCGCTGGGGTTATCTCCTTCCATGTAACCTCTTCTGTTATCTTCATCTTTCTCATTATCCTTGCACCTCCTGCATTCCTCTAACAAACGCCTTTAAGTTACCCTCTATAACATCTGGTTTGGTTGCAAACTTGTGCTTGAGTGACTCCTCCATATCCTTAATAGCTTCATTTTCAGGAATAATGCCTGTTACCTTAATAACAGCACCCAACACTGGGATATTTGGGAAATACTTGCCCAAGCACTCTATAGAAATCTTTCTTGCGTCGATTGTGTAAACCTTGCCATCAAAGTCACCTAAAAGCTTCTTGATCTCATCTGGAGACTTTGGAGTGTTTACAATGATTGCACCATCTTTTTTGAGCCCTTTTGTAACGTCAACACTGCCAATGAGTGTCTCATCAACAACCACAACATAGTCTGGTTCATAGATGTTGCTATGGATTGTAATTCTCTCATCGCTTATTCTGTTGTAAGCTGTGATTGGGGCACCCATTCGCTCAGGACCATATTCAGGAAATCCTTGAACGTATTTCCCTGTGTTGAAAGCTGCCTCTGCTAAAAGCAGTGACGCTGTCTTGGCACCCTGTCCACCTCTTCCGTGCCATCTTATTTCAATCATCTTGCCCATGTTCGTACCTCCTTTTTTAAAACGTTACAGTCTTTTATTTGAACTATCAAGAGAATCAATATTTAATACTACCCTTTTATTATATATTTTAAATGTTAAAAAATCAACATATTTTTGAATACACCATAACTGTAATTATTTGTTATATGGCTTGATTTGTTTTTGTATATAGGGTATAGTTATTTTCGATGAAAAATTTTTAAAAGAAGCTTGTGGAGGGAGAAAGTGAAGGGCAAAAATGCTAAAATTGTGTTAAACATTATTGCAATATTACTTTTTTTAATTGCAATTGTCTTAGTTGGAGCAAAGTATTCAAAACAAATAATAGCACTCACATCAAGCCCAAGCAAATTCAGAGATTGGGTACTTTCTTATGGAAAGTGGGGCGTACTGGTTTTTATACTTTTCCAGGTTCTACAAGTTGTAGTGTCAGTTATTCCAGGTGAAGCTGTTCAGGTCTCTGGTGGATACATCTATGGAACTTTCGCGGGCACTTTTTACTCACTCACTGGGATAATGCTCGGTTCAGTAATAGTCTTTTGTCTTTCCCGACTTTTAGGATATAACTTAATCAAAAAAATTGTATCAGAGAAAAGTTTAGAAAAATTTTACTTTGTAATAAACTCGCCAAAAATTGAGGCAGTGATATTTCTTCTATTTTTAATTCCTGGAATACCAAAAGATATACTGGTGTACATTGCTGGACTTTCTCCAATTAAACCTATTAATTTCTTCATAATAACAGCCATTGCAAGATTCCCTGGAATTTTCTTTTCATCTTATTTTGGCAGCAATTTAGAAAAGAAAAATTATGAAGTTGCAATCGCAGTTGCAGTTGTGGCAATTGTTCTTTTCATAATCGGTCTTGTTTACCATGAAAAAATTATAAAAAAGATATCTTCTCTTGTTCATAAAAAAAGGTAGCAGCCTTTTTAAAAGGCTGCTACCTTTTCTGTTTTTTTACTTTATAATGTCTGTGCCCATATACTTTCTTAAAACCTCAGGCACAACTACACTCCCGTCCTTTTGCTGGAAGTTTTCAAGTATTGCTGCAACAGTTCTGCCCACTGCAAGACCTGAGCCATTTAATGTGTGGACAAAGTCGAGCTTTCCATCTTTTCTTCTAAACCTGATATTTGCTCTTCTTGCTTGATAGCTTTCAAAATTAGAACAAGATGAAATTTCAACATACCTTCCGTAACTTGGCATCCAAACTTCAATGTCGTACGTCTTTGCAGACGAAAATCCTAAATCACCTGAACAAAGCAAAACAACCCTGTATGGTAATCCTAAGTGCTTTAGCACATCCTCAGCATCGGCTGTAAGCTTTTCAAGCTCATCATAAGAATCTTCTGGTTTTGCAAACTTTACAAGCTCAACCTTGTTAAACTGATGCTGGCGAATAAGCCCTCTTGTGTCTTTGCCAGCAGCACCAGCCTCTGCCCTAAAACATGCAGAGTAGGCAACATATTTTATTGGCAAGTCTTCTTCTTTTAGTATCTCTTCTCTGTGGTAGTTTGTAACAGGCACCTCCGCAGTTGGAATCAAAAAGTAATCATCTGTTGTTTTAAAAGCATCTTCTTCAAACTTTGGAAGCTGCCCTGTGCCAATCATAGATTTTCTTGCAACCAAAAATGGTGGGAAAAGCTCAACATAGCCGTGTTTTTCTATGTGAAGGTCAAGCATAAAGTTAATTAAGGCTCTCTCAAGCCTTGCACCAAGCCCTCTGTAAAATGTAAAGCGGCTACCTGAAACTTTTGAGGCTCTTTCAAAATCTAAAATCCCTAATTTTTCTCCTATTTCCCAGTGAGGCTTTATCTCAAAATCAGGAACCCTTGGCTCTCCCCATCTGCGCACCTCAACGTTCTCTGTATCGTCCTTGCCAATCGGTACAGACTCATGAGGAATATTGGGAATGGTTAGCAAAATCCTTTCTATCTCATCCTCGACTTCTTTAACCTGGCTATCTAGCTCTTTAATTTTATCAGACAACTCTTTTAGCTCATTCATAAGCTCTGTTGTGTCTTTTCCTTCCTTTTTAAGCTTTGGAATCTCTTTTGACTTTTGATTTTGAGTGGCTTTCATTTTTTCTACTTCTGCAAGAAGTTTTCTTCTCTTCTCGTCAAGTTCTAAAATAGGAGTAATTGAAATATCCTTATTTCTTTTATTGAGCCCTTCTTGGACTTTTTCTGGGTTTGATCTTATAAACTTTAAATCAAGCATTTTATGGTCTCTCCTTCTATAGTTAAGTTATTTTTCTAAGGTTGATTATAAAGTTATCTATAGTTTAAATCTTATCAGTGTTTTCAGAGCTTGTAAATATTTTATCACAAAAAGCTGCCACTTTACAAACCCCAAGAAATGTTGTATTATATTATTTGCAAAATTTAAAAAGATGCGCCCGTAGCTCAGCAGGATAGAGCAATGGTTTCCTAAACCATGTGCCGGAGGTTCGAGTCCTCTCGGGCGCACCATTAACCTTTCTAAAACACTTCTTTTTTTCTTTTCGCAGATACTCTCTTAAGGTGGTATTGTATTATTCCAGGTTTTAGATTACATTAGTTGCCAAGTCTTTGTAAATCATTGTTTAGTTTATTTAAATTATACTGAAATTTTTATTGTATATTGACTTTTCTACATAAATAGTATATCTTTTTAAAGAAATACTTTGCAATAATTATGAACTGTGGAACGATTATAAAATCAATAATGAAAGGAGGAATTATATGTTTAAATTGCGTTTATTCATCTTTACACTATTGTTTCTTGTTCTTATATTTACCTGTCCAATTAAGACAGTTGCAAATGATGATTTTGTTTTTCCTCAAAGTCATATCAAAAAACTAACTTCTGAAGACATCTTTAATACTCTTGACGCATATAGAAAATTAAATATTGCTCGGAACGAAATTTTTGCAAGACATGGACATATTTTTGACAACAAAGAACTACGAAAATATTTTCTATCTAAAAAATGGTATAAGCCTATTAAAAAAGTGTCTTTTGATCAACTCAACAGTATAGAAAAATACAATGTTATGTTAATTTTATACTTTGAAAAATATTATTATAAAAGCAAATTATTTGTTGATAACAAATATAAAGACGAGATACTTTTCTTCCCTGCAGACAAAGTAGTTCATTTTGATTTAAACAACGATGGAAAAAAAGAATCTATCACTTACAAAATCATTAATAAAGGTTTTTCTCTGCAGGTAAATAATCAATTAACAACAAATGAACTGTATACAAACCTCCAGAAAAGATTTGCAATTGTTGATATCGACAAGTCTGACAACTATAAAGAGATTGTTATCTTTGACGAAGGTCCAAGCAATGATTATACATCAATTTTTTATCAATTTTTTAGAGGTTGTTGAATAAAAGAAATAACCATATAGAGTAAACATAGTAACAAAAGAAAAAAGCCCCCTTGTGTTATAATTTTAATTTAAGAGAAAACCACAACAAAACACAAGGGGGAAAAAGATGACTAAGAATATTAAAGCACAAAATAAGAAATTTTTAAAGCTGCTTTTTGTATAAAAAAGGTTACTGAAGTTTTATCGAGGAAGATAAAGCAAAATAGAAGGGGACGACCGAGGAAATTTAATCTGTTTCAGATAATAGCTTGTTTGGTTTATAAAGTTAAAAAGGGGATAAAGAGTTTCAGAGAATTAGAATATCGAATAAATCAAGACACAGAGTTTAAGCAAGTAGTAGGTATAGAAGAAAGTCCGGACTATTCATATTTTGCAAAGTTGTCAAGAAAAATAGAAAAAGAATACATGCAAGATATAAAAGACATATTAATAGCTAAGATAGAACCTGATATGAGTATAGCGATAGTAGACTCTACGCCGCTGAGAAGTGCCAAAAATGATTCAGAAGCAAAAATAGGTATACATATTACAATAGGATTTTTCAGGGGATACAAATTACATCTTTTGTGTACAGGTAAAGAAGAAGTAATACCACTTTTCTGGATTTTAACAGGGGCAAATGAACATGACTCAAGACAAGAAGAGCTTTTGTATAGGGCATGGGGCTTTGGCTGTGAGATTGTATTAGCAGATGCGGGATACGATTGTAGCAGATGGTTTAATATAGCAAATGAGCTTAAAGTTAAATTTGTTGCTGGGATAAACAAAAGAAACATGAAAAATAAAAACAATGTTAGCAATAGTTTTAGAAGCAAGAACATAAGATTTTTAGAAACTGAAGAGGGTAAAAAGCTATACAAGCAGAGAACAAAGATTGAAAGACTATTTAGCAAATTAAAAGGTGAATATAATCTTGAGAATGTGAGGCTCAAGGGATTTAGAAATTATAAAAGGTATATTGATTGGATACTAATTACTTTTCTATTTGAGCAACTTCTTAGAAAGTTAGAAGGTAAGAAGTTTTCTTTCGCTTATGAATGGAATCAATAACTTTTGTTTATTTTATGTATTGTTGGTAATATTTTTTATTCAACAACCTACAATTTTTTAATAATAAACTTGTTAAAATTGGTGAAATAGGCGGAATTTATAAAATTGGATTACATGTTTATGGAAATGGTATTGTTGAAGGAATAATTCGTCCACATATTCTTCAAACATGGTATCTCAAGGAGAAATATGCTTTAAAAAACCATAAGTTTAAACCAATTTCTCAAGATATTTATAAAACAAATTTTTATGTATTTGTGAAAAAGGATATAAAACTTCACACAACAAGAAGTGAAAAAAGTGACTGTTTTATTCTCAAGGAAGGACAGATAATAAATATTATCGGTTGCGATGGCAAAAAATGGTGTTTAATTGAAACATTGTCGGGCAAAAAAGGCTGGCTTCTTGTGAAAGATTTTTCATATCTTCCTGACAACAACATTGATGCTCGTGATGCTTTTGAAGGATTATGTTATGCCGATTAAGTTTATTACCACTTTACATTTTATATAGAGGCAATAATAGGGTTGCCAGCAATACAAGTTATCTGGCAACCCTATATTCTTTTAGATATTTAATAAATACCCATTCTTCTTCAGCCAATCCTCATTTTTTTTATAATCAGGCATGAGCAGTTTTACCTTTGTCCAAAAATTTTTGCCATGATTTTTCTCTTCAAGATGCACAAGCTCATGAACAATCACATAGTCTATTACAGACAGCGGTGCCATAATAAGTCTCCAAGAAAAGTTCAAGTTACCCTTTGCAGAACAAGAACCCCATCTTCTCTGTGCATTTGTTATATTTACTTTGTTGTATTTAAAATCTCTTTTTTGAGCCCACCAGTTTACTCTCTCAAGAATCTTCTCATAGGCAGCTTTTTTATACCAATCTATGAATACATTCTTTGCTTCTGGCAAAGCACTTCTTGAGAGATAAAACCCATTTTCGAATTTGAGCGGGACATCTTGGTTTTCCACTATGTGCAGTTTATAATACCTGCCAAGGTATAAAAATCCCTCTCCGCTGACAAATTCTTTTGGCAAGACTTTGGGATCTCTCGCTTCTATCTCTTTCTTTCTCTTGTCAATCCACTTTCTATGTTTTTGAATAACATCCCATATTGTTTTTTCATCCACATTGATCGGAGCTTTGACTATGAGTGTGCTATTTTCTGTTATTTGCAAAGCTATGGTTTTTCTATTTGAGCGTATGATTTTTTCAATTTTAATGTCTAGCATAATATCACTTCCTAAAATGATGATAAGCAAGTTCTAAAAGTCTTTGAGCTATTTCATTTCTCTTGTTGAATATATTTTGACCGGAAGAATTAGAGATATATACTGCAGTTTCAGTTTTAACTCCATCATGGTTGTTTTCATACATAGCAGGTGATATTTTTTCAAGCAAATGTGAAATTATAAAGAATTTCAACTTTCTTTGTTTTGTTGCACTTTCCCAAAAATCAACCGCTTGAACCTCTCTGCTTATTAATTCTACCAAATCTCTTGTTGTGCTAACAAGAAAATCTATTTCGCTCTCAGAAAGTTCACTTACAGGTTTTTTCCCAAATATTTGGTCTTTTAGTAACCCAAAAAACGGCATTTCTTTCTTAGGGTCAAGCCCATAAGTCTGTTCTGCTTCTCTCCCTTTTTTCAACTCTTCTCTTAATTTTTCTAATTCAATACATTGAGCATCCCAATTTTCTTTGTATTCTTGAAGTAACCTCTTTAGTCTATCTGAAAACCTCTCATAAAGTTCTGGGTCTTCTTCCCAATGCTCATCAATATACTCAATTATCGCATGCTGAAGCTCTTGAGCTTTTGCCTTGCTTGATTTTTTGTGAAGTTTTTCAAGGAATTTGTCTTCAAAAAGTGGAGTAGGTGGTACTTTGGGATCTATTCCCTGAGAAATCAGGTATTCTTCCACAATTTCTCTTATCTTATTGCTTGCATCTTTTATACTCAGCTTATCATCTCTGTATCTATTTCGCGCGGATTCTTTTATGAAGGCAAGAATTTTCAAGTCAGTAAGGTATCTTAGTGCTGCAGGGTCAGGAAAAACCTCGTCCATACAACGGTTAAACCATCTCACAAGAGCTATAAATTCATTTCTGACCTGCTCATCAACAAGAATGTCAATACATTCATCTACATTCTGGCGCCAGTTTCTAATGCCATATTTTTCAAAAAACTCTTCAATAAGATTGTGAACATACTTTAGCTCATCAATGCTTTTTGCTTTGTTCTTTACAACCTCTGAAATTTCCTCAATATCTTCATCTGCGTAAATAGCCAGGGCCTCTTTTAAATGTTTCAAAACACCTACATAATCTACAACAAAACCACATGACTTATTTTTATAAACTCTGTTTACTCTTGCAATAGCTTGTAGCAAGTTATGTCCTTTTATCACATTATCAAGATACATAACCTGCTCAACAGGTACATCAAAACCAGTTATTAGCATATTTTGAACAACCAAAATACCAACATTGCCGCTGATACCATTTTCATCCACTTTGTCAAATGGAAGTTTAAAACTTTTGATTATCCTTTCGTGCTCATTTGGGTCAGTATAAGGACGATACTCAGGTGGGTCATTCTGAGCTCCTGAAATAACCACACCAACCTCTAACTTTTTCAATGTTTCTAAATCTATTTTTGAATTATTTTCTTTTTCCAATTCAGAAATCTTTTCTTTGAGAGCCTCTTCAAGTGCTTTTTTATATCTTATTGCAGCAAGACGTGACACTGTAACAACTTGAGCTTTAAATCCATTTGGGAATATATGAGTTATATAGTGCTCTATCATATCTCTGGCTTTGTCGCGGATTACCTCTTCAGCTTCAAGATATGCTCTCCATGTGAATCTTCCCATTATCATTCTTTTTGTATCTTTATCAACGTCTTTGAAAACATCTTCAAACTTTGCATTTGCTGCCTCTTCATCGGTAAGCTCTGCGCTATGGACTCTTCCTTCATATACAATCTCAACAGTCACACCATCTTCAACTGCCTGCTTTATGCTGTACTTGTCTATGTAATCGCCAAATGTCATCTCGGTCTTTTCTATAGGTGTACCTGTAAATGCTATTTTTGTTGCATTTGGAAGAGCTTTTCTTAAATTTGCACCCAGCAGCTTGTATTGGGTTCTGTGTGCTTCATCTATCATTATTAGAATATTAGGTGATGTATTGAGGACAGGAAATTCTCCTTTTAATTCCCTCTCTTGAAATTTATGAACCATAGCCATGACAAGTTCGGGTGTGTCAGTTTTTAAAAGTTCTTTAAGTTCCTGAATGCTTCTTGCTAACTTAACAGTAAATCCAACACTTCTTGATGTTTCATTTAACTGCTTTTCAAGATCTCTTCTATCTGTGACAAAAACAACTTTGTAGTTTCCAAACTCAGGATTGTGATAAAGCTCTCGAACCATAAACATCATTGTCAAAGATTTACCGGAGCCTTGTGTATGCCAAACAATTCCTCCTCTTTCGGTTGGTGTTTTGCCTTCTTTTAGCCTTTTTATCATCTTCTTTACTGCTCTAAATTGCTGATATCTTGCAACAACCTTTATCATTTTGCTCTTTGGATCTTCTTTAAAGACGGTGAATGTATGTAGCAAATCAAGAAGGTTTTCTTTTGAAAGCATGCCATGAATCAAAACCTGCTGGCTTGTTACATTTCCATCTGGATTTACGCTTGACAGCGAAAAAGGATAAGGGTCTTTCCACTCAACAAAGTGCTCATACTCTGAGGTTATTGTGCCATACTTTGCAACCTGATTCGAGGTAGCAACCATAAAGAGGTTGTACCAGAAAAGCTTTTCATTTCCCTCAATTACGCCACGTCTGTTACAATAGCGCATAAGCTGAGTAATTGCTTCAGAAATTGGGTCAGCAACTGCTGGAGATTTGCATTCAACCACCACAAGAGGCAAACCATTTACAAAAAGAACTATATCGGGAACAATATGTTTTTCAGTCCCCGTTATATTCACTTTAAACTGTGATATAGCAATGAATGAATTATTGTCCGGATTTTTAAAATCAATAAACTTAACAGTTGGGCTTTTTTCTCCTGTTTTTCTATTTTCAGAAACTGAGGTGTTCTCTAAAAGCAAGTCGTGGATTTCTTTATTTGCCTCTAAAAGAGAGTTTGACTGTGGTGTTGTAATTCTTCGAACAACTTCACTTATTTGGTCATCTTCTATCCATGGGTTTATTCTCTTTAAAGACTCCCTTAAAACTCCCTCAAGGATTACTTCTTTAAAGCTTTCTCTGAATCTTTGGCTTTCACCATATTCAGGTTCTAATGAAGAAGTGAACGATATTATTTCTTTTGTATCCTCAGGGTTATCTTTGTTTTGTCTATAAATCTTCCATCCAAGCCTTTGAAGCTGAAAGAGGAATGGATTTTCAACATAATGTTCTTCGTCAAGTTTGTAAAACATTTTTAACTCTCCTTTTCAAGAAGGAATTTTACTGCCTTTTCTAGTTCCGGCAGCTTCTTTTTGATAACCTCCCAGATTATTTCAGCATCTATTCCGAAATACTCATGAATAAGAATATCTCTTAAACCAGCGATTTTCCTCCATTCTATCGGATAAAGTTCTCTTTTATCATCCGGAATCTGCTTAACAGCTTCACCAATATTTTCAAGAGCTTTTAAAACTGCATAAAAAACCAGTTCATTTTCAACAAAATTGTTGTATTTTTCAATTCCTTGTGTAAACTTTTTAATGCGGTCAATCTCTTCAATGATGTCTTCAAGAATTACTTTTAGTATACGCTTTTTAGACATATACTGCTTCCTCCATTATGAAAGGCTTTAGACGTGGATTTATAGCTGATTTAATCACAAGGTCAACCTTTTTACCAAAAAGTTCTTCAAGGTAGAATTTCAAATTCATATAATTATCGAATGTTTTGTAACCCTCTTTAAAATCAACAATGATATCTACATCACTATCTTTTCTTTGTTCGCCTCTTGCATAGGAGCCAAAGATAGCAATTTCAATTACTCCGAACTTTTCCACTAAATAATTTTTTCGTTCTTGTAGAATTACTTGTATATCATTGTTCATTTTTCTTCCTCCTCAATAAGGTGGTTTACCCTGACTTTGCCTGTTAGCAAATCTTCCATTAAGCCTTTTTTGATTCTTTCAAGTTTTTCCTTATAGGCTTGCTCTTTTTCTATGGCTTCATCTATTTGAGATAAAATTGAAGCTATGCGTTGCTGTTCGGGAAGGGATGGAAGAGGAATTAAAATTTCCTTAAAGGTTTCTCTCGTAATTGTATTAAATACATTTCCATATGCTAATGATAAAAATAAAGTAATAAAATGTTTTAAAGCATAATACAGAAAATCATTGGAGAGCTTCATTTTATCTTTTGCATCAAGGCCGTAGCATGACTGATTGAAAGCCATATCCGCCCCAAGTTGTGCTAACACACCTACTGTACCGCGTGCAGATATTATCAACATACCTTTCTTAAGTGGCTTTGTTGCACTTTGCTTTAAACCTAATTCAGTTATGTATTTTGAACTTGAGAAAACCCATCTTTTGCCTATATTAAAATCTTCTACAGATAGCCAAGGTATACTTCCATTCCAAAACTCGGGCCTTGCTGTGCTTGGAGTTCCTCCATTAATTAAGTTGACATGTCCGTAGACATCCACCACTTCCCACTCTTCCGGAATCCTCCCAAGCGGTGAGTCCTTGAATTTATCAATATTCTCATCTCTCAACCTCCACCTCTCACTTTCACCCTCACCCTCATTTACCACTCCTTTAGTAAGCAAATCTTGCATCAAACTTTGCTTTATGCGTTTGTATTTTTCTATAATGGCGTCAGTCTTCTCAATTGCACTGTCAATTGTCTCAAGTATTTCAGCGATTTTGCGTTGTTCGGGGAGAGGAGGCCTTGGTACTAAAAAATTTTTAATAAAAGTTGACGATAAACCGGGTTGAGCAGATCCTGTTATTCTATCTGTTATTTGTTTTTGACCAAAACGTGAAAAAAGCCAGTAAAATAAATATTGTTGAACGAATAATTTTTTGCTCCTGAGAATAAAAAGGTGTTCATTAATAGCTATATCCTTATAAAACTTCTTTTTTAACATTGCAACTTTTCCAGTGTTGGCACCATCCTTATTTATAAGTATATCATTTTCCTCTGTTTTTCCCTTTGTCATAATTTTAAAAAATTTCTCAGGGATATATTTGGCATTTACATCTGAAAAATTTATCCTACCATCTAAAGTTATATGTTCTCCCCCTAAACTTGGTATTCCTTCATCTGAAGCACCACCTTTTGGCCTTAGACCCGATATTAAAACACAATCTCTTTCAAGAGACACTATTGTCCATTCTTTTGGAAACTCTGCATTATTAGCCACTTTCACATTACCTCCATTTGACCCCTTTATGACCCCATTGTGACCCATTTGACCCCTTTAGAGATCTTTTAATGAATAGTAAGTTCCCTTTCCTGTTATTCCTACTTTTTTAAGTACATCTTTTTTAACAAGTTCTTCAAAATCTCTACTTGCAGTCTTTTTTGAAACTTTGTTGATCTCTTGATATTCCTTATTCGTGATTCTTCCTTTCTCCTTTACATACATAACTGCCTTTATCTGCCTTTCATTTAACCCAAGCTTGGTTAAATACTCTTCTGTGTATATGTCTTTATAAAATTCGACCACAAAACCGCCTTCTTCTTTAAACTCAGGTTCTGGCAGTCCTGCTTCCCTGCAAAGTTCAACCATTCTTTTTGTACCGCTTCCCCATTTTTCAATCAATCCTGCGAGGAAAAATACATAAGCAATATGCCTGTTGCGTGGTATTGATCCATGATCTTGTTTTAGCATCTCAATTGTTATTTCTTCTGGCAGTTTACCCGGATTGAAAAACCAAATTTTATTATCATAAATCTTTATTTGAATGTCCGCAAGGCTTAAATAATCCCTATGAATTAATGCATTTATTACTGCCTCTCTTATAGCTTCAAGAGGATAATCCCATATATCTTCTCTTTCTATCCCTTTTATTTCAAATCGAACATTCAAATGTTTTTTAATAGCTTCCATTAATCCATCAAGCTGTTTGAAAAGATTTCCACTAACATCAATGGTATCAAGTATGATGGTTGGAGTTTTAAATCTTCCAACACGGGCACCTGCACTGTGGATATACTTTTGAGGTTTTTTACCAAAAAGCAACAATCCTGCATTTGTAAGTTTATCCTCTTTTACAAGTTCAAGGTTTTTGAGAATCTTTTCGATGGAATCTTCTTCGGATATTTCGGGCAATCTTTTCTTTGCCATTCTTTTAAACCTTTCTATTGTTTCGATGTCTACTTCGTCAACGCCTGCCTCAGAAGGTAATGAATCCCACGAAATTCGTTGTTTTTTTAACATAAATCTCACAAGTTCATTTCCGCTAAGTTGCTGAATGGTCGAACCTGTCCGAATGTAAAACTTGCCATCATATGAGATCGGCACTTCTGACTTTTCCACTTTTATTTTTATTACCTCCTGCCCTTTTACCATTTCAACATCAACATCTGCAATAATTCCAAGTTTGCTTAAAATTTTATTTGGTATGTCTTCAAGAAGTTTATCCATATTGGTTATTCCAATAGGATTGCCTTTGTCATCTACACCTATGTATATTATTCCACCTTCTGAATTAGCAAATGCACAGATTGTTTTAAGATGCTCGTCGTTCCAATGTGCTTTAAATTCCACTTGTTTAGACTCTCTCATAGTATCCAAGTTCCTCCAAAAATTTATTTAACCTACTGACCTCCTGCTCTCGTTCCTTTAAAAGATGTTCAAGAGACACATGATATTTATCCCAAAGCTTTTCAAAAATCTTTATCAGTTCTTTTTTCTCTGCATTTAAGTACTTTTCAAGTTGATTGCTAATAAATTCAAAGAACTTTTCGAGCAATAGCTCTTTTGCTTCTTCTTCGGTAATAGATTCAATCTTTTCATCTATCTTATTTTCAATTTCCTTTTGCTTTCTGCTTATCTCACTTCTCACCTTTTTAATTTCCTTTTCTTTTTGAGCAATATTTTCTAACAAATCTTCCCATTTTTTTGCTTCTCTTCTTGCAGCCTCGCTGTCTTTTGATCTTAAATCTTTAACCAAGTCCTTCAAAAACTCTTTGACCTTGCTTGCAGTTTTATCTCCCTGCTGCTCTTCATCCCAATCTTCAACCTCTTCTAAAAGCTCACTTAAATCTGCTTCGAGTTCTGCAAGCGTGCTTTCAAGTTCTTCCATTTCTTCTACATCTTCTTTAAAATACTTTTCCTTAATCCTTTCTCTTTCAACCAAATTCCTATTCCAACCAGCAGAAACTATACTTTTGAAATCATAAACAAGCTCTTCCCACCAATTTGCAAATATGCCCGCTATTTTGAACTCATCAAATGTTCCAATTGGCAATAAGCTATCTTTCAATTTTTCCAAAGCTTCATTTCTAAAGTTCCAAAGATTGTTTTTGCCGTAAAACTGTTCAATTTCAGTCCTTACAACCTGCCACCACTCCAAAAGTTTTTCTTTGTGTTTTTCTATTGTAACTTTCACTTCAGTGCAATTATCAATCAGTTCCCTAATTTGATTTCTGTCAGTAATGTCCTTTTTAAACTCCAAATAATCTTCACTCTTCTCTGCCAGCAAAATATCATAGCTCAAGTTAAATTTCCTCAACTGTTTTTCATACAGCAATACTTCTTTCTTCGGTACACCACCAAAAAGATGTGCACGAACATCTTCGATTTCAGGATCTGGAGAATTGTCCACATAACGCCTAATATTCAGATTAAAATCGTTTTCTTCTATCTCCTTTATATCAACCAACCTGGAGTATTTAGGTATCTCTTTCTTTTCATCGAACACTGTAACTATTTTTTCTATGTCCTCTGGTCTCAAGAAATTCTGATTTCTACCTTCTCCATACTCTCTATCAGCGTTAATAAACAAGATCTTATTTTTTAAATGTTCTGGCTTGTTTTTATTAATCACAATAATACAAGCTGGTATTCCAGTGTTGTAGAAAAGCTTAGGCGGCAGTCCTATTATTGCCTCAATTAGATCATCTCTTACAATTCCTTCCCTTATAACTTTCTCCTGCCCACCTCTGAACAAAACTCCATGTGGCATAACTGTTGCCATTACTCCGTCATCTTTCAGGCTTGCGATCATGTGCTGCAAAAACATAAGGTCTGCCTTTTTTCCATTCTCAGGAGTAAAGCCATATTTAAATCTTTCTTCAAACTGCATATTTGCGCGGGTATAGTTTTCTGAAAAAGGTGGATTGGCTAATATTCTGTCAAACCTTTTTATGTATCCATTTTCCAAAAACATGGGGGTTGTCAATACATCTTCATTTTCTATGTGCGCGTCATTAATGCCGTGCAGAATCATATTCATTTTGCATATAGACCATGTCAATCCATTAAGTTCTTGCCCATAAAGTGCTAAGTTTCTTGGGTTTTGTCCTTGTTCCTCAACGTAGTGGAATGCCTCAATCAAGAAACCACCAGAGCCCACAGTTGGGTCGTAAATTGACATGCCCTCACGGGGCTTAACTAACCTTACCATCAATTTTTTAACATGTGATGGTGTGTAAAATTCTCCTCCTTTTTTACCAGCTGAATCGGCAAATTCCTTTAGCAAATACTCATAAGCAGCACCAAGCAGATCAGGAAATTCAAAGTTTGAAGGTGTTAGTTTATACTTGTTGAAATGGTTAATAAGGTCAATAAGTTGCTGATCTTTGAGTCGGGTTTTTCCCTTTACTGCGTTAAAATCTATGTGTTTCAAAACTCCATCAAGCTCTGAATTTGCTTCCTCTAAAGCGCTCAGAGCTTTATTTAGCTGATTCCCAACATCTTCTTTTAATTTCAAAATATTTTCCCATCTTGCCTTTTCAGGGACAAAAAAGGCATCACCATAAGAGCTTGGATCTTCTAATAGTTCACGTATTTGTTTTTCAGAAAATCCCATAGCTATAAATCTGTCTTTCAACTCCTGCCTTTTTTCTTCAAAAACATCTGAGGTGTATTTTAGAAAAAGCATACCAAAAATATATTCTTTATACTCAGAGGCATCCATCTTACCTCTGAGTATATCAGCTGCCTTGAAAAGATGGGTTTCAAGCTGTCTTAAGGTTATTTTGTCACCAGCCAAATCAACCCCTCCGATTAAACTTTATTGACACAATAAATATTATACTATAGTCATTTTATTCTTTGTTATCTATTTTACCAATTACTAAATTATTTCTCAATCAATTCAATCTGTGAAAATTCCCAATCTATATCACTTTGAATTTGGCATACCCAGAAATCACTTTACCCTCTTTAGCCTCTTATTTTCTGTCACTCCAGGAATTCTTCCTCTTTTTGCAACAGGTTTGCCGTCAACCTCTTTTATATCCATCGTCATGTCAATTGGAGGTGCACCAGAAATATAGCTTCCAACACCAAAAGCATCAGCTCCTGCTTCAGATAAAGCTTTTATCTTCTCAGGGTAAAGTCCGCCTGAGACAAATATCTTCACATGTGAAAAACCCTCCAAATCAAGCCTTCTTCTCACCTCATACACAAGCTCAGGGGTAACCCCACCTCTTTCACCCGGTGTGTCAAGCCTGATGCCTTGTAGCCTTTCTTTCAATATCCTTGCAACATCCAGTGCCTCTTGTGCTTCGTCCTTGAACGTGTCAACAAGTATGATGCGAGGTGAGTCTTCTGGAATCACCTTATCATAGGCTACTGCAACATCTTCTGTTGACCCGGCAATCAGTATTGCAGCATGTGGAATTGTTCCCGATGGAGAAATTCCCAATATTTTGGCTGCCAATATGCAGCTTACCCCATCAGCGCCACCCACTTTTGCAGCCCTTTCCATCACAGGCGCAACTGAAGGATGGATGTGGCGTGCACCAAAGCACAAAATTGGCTTGTCACCTGCTGCCTGTTTGCACTCATGCGCAGCTGTTGCCCACGCAGATGAGCTTGCAAGAATGCCAAGAATTGGTGTTTCAAATATGCCAAACTCTGTGTACTTGCCCTCAATTCTCATCACAACCTCTTTTGCTGAAAAGCTCTCTCCCTCTTCTAAGGAGTACACTTTACAATCTACATCTTTTAAAAGATTTAAAACCTCGGGCAGGCCACAAAAAACCCCATCTCTCCTTGCAAAAATCTCAGCCTTCACAACTGCATCTTCTCTTTTGAGATACCTTAATACCTCAAGTGTTTTTATAAAATAAATGTCGGTAGTTAATCCCATCTTTATTTCATCATGCTGTGCAGAGAAAAAAAGTCTGCCTGTATTCACTTTGAGCTTTTCAACATCTTCAAGTCTGTTAATTCTCATGGACCTGTCTCACTTCCTTTAAAAAAATTTTTTAAAAATTTCAAATTCCTCATCTATCACGTTTGCTTCTACTAAAAGATCTTTGTCTTTCAATATTTCCTCTGTCTTGCCAATTTTTAAAATCTTGTGGTCAGAAGACATAACAATTGTAAAATCAGCAAGCAGCAAAAGCACGTCAAAATGATGAGTTGAGAGAATAATTGTCTTTCCCGCATTTTTCAGCTCGCTCAAAACTTTTGCAATGAATCTTATACTTTTGGGATCAAGGTCGTTTGTTGGCTCATCTAAAATAAGAATATCTGGATTGTTTACAAGGATTGATGCAATCGCTACCTTTTTCTTTTCACCCCCGCTTAAAACAAGTATATCACTTTGTAATAAATTCTCAATACCCAAAAGCTTTGCAATCTCCAAAACCCTTTTTTCTATTTCTTTCTCATCGGCTATGTACTGCCTTGGTCCAAATGCAATCTCATCAAACACATTAAGATTAAAAAGCTGTAGGTCAGTATCTTGAAACAAATAGCCAACCTTCTTGTAAAATCCTTCTTTGAACAGCTTTTCAAAACTGGATTTGTCAAGCTTTTTGTCAAAAAAATAAAGTTCACCTTCAAAGTTAAGTTCTACCCCTGCAAGAATCTTCATAAGCGTGGTCTTGCCACTGCCGTTGCAGCCAATGAGTGCGTATGACTTTCCTTTTTTTATTTCAAAATTTAGGTTATCAAGAATAATTTTATTGTTAATTTTATAGGTCAAATTCTTTGCCGAATAAACGTTCATATCAATATCCTCTCCAAAATTGCTAATATTGATGCCATTAAAAGCGTGAGAATTTCACCTATTCCCATTTTGAATTTATATGTTGTAGAAACACTTTTATTTTTAGAACTATATCCTCGTGTTTTCATTGCAATAAGTGTATTTTCTGAGACATACATACTCTTTACCATTATAACCTTGAGCATTTGTCCTACAAACACTATCTTGTTGGCAGTCTTACCTACTGTCCTTGTCTTTTTTGCAAATAGAATCTGGGTGATTGTTGTAATGAGAATAAAAATATTTCTCAAGGTAAGTTCCACAAACCATGTAAATTCTCTCAATCCCTTAAAAAAAGAAAAAGGCTTAAAAAGCCTATCGATTTTTGAGTTGTAGATTATAACCTCACCTATCATAATTATAATACCCACTTTTAAGCTCTGTAAGACGGTGGGAATGAAATTTTTAGTCAACACCGCGTAAGGAATACCTATTACAAACGTCAAAAGCGGGACAAAAGCCCATGAAGAAATTAACAATGCTTTTAAATCTGCTTTTGAAATAAGAGCAATAATAATAATTAGTGCAAATGACAATGCTATAAAATATAAACTTTGTGATGTAGCAACTAAAAAACTAAACCAAATCAAAAATATAAGTTTTGCCCATTCATCAATTTTTGAAAAAGCACTTTTATTTGTTTTAAAGAACCACTGCGAAAGCTTTAAATACTCAGAAATGGATTTTTGTACATAGCTTTCTTTTTCAACATCTATTGCAAAGGTATCTTCGCTCTTTAAAAACTCTGGTAACACTTTATAACTACTTCCTTTCAGCCATTACGAATTTCAAGATATAAAATAGTGCAAATATAACTACAATTCCAATTATTGCGGACAAGATATATCCTATATAATCATTGTTAATAAACTTTACTGTGTAACCGTCAAACAAATCAAATTTGTATATATCAGCATACTTTTTTATTCCTTCTGGCACAAACCCAAGCATCTTTTTTATCTCTTCTTGACTCCACTCTCCAAAAGTAGGGTTTTGAGTCAAAAGCCCAATGGGGGTCAGAAAAGCAAGCGTCAAGAGGACTATAAAAATTCTTTTTATACTGCTTTTATAATTTTTTTCTTTCATTTTAACTTATTCACCTCTTTTTTCTTCAGCTTTAATTGTAGCAAAATTTTTTAAGGGTGAATAGAGTAAAACTGTCAGTACTGCCTCAACTACCGCTACAACCAAAATGTGGGGTATCATCATTGCAGGAATGGTGGTCTTTAAATCATACATGAAATACAAAGGCTTCCCTGCTTTTGTAAATAAAAGCGGTTGAAGTCCAAGCTCAAAGGCTGTCAAAAGTGCTGCAAAGTTTATTGAGAAATAAGACGATATAAATATCCGAACCTTTTCATTTTTGAGACCTAATTTTTCCAAAAGTTTGCTTATAAGAACCGCAGTTAAAGGTATTGCCACTGCCATGTTAAATATATTTGTCCCAAGCGCCAAAATTCCACCGTCTCTAAAAAGTAGTGCTTGAATAATCAAAACAACACTTGAGGCAACTGTTGAAGCCATTGGTCCAAACAAAAATGTTATAAGCGGTATTCCGGTTATGTGAGCAGAGCTTCCACCGACAACAGGAAAGTTAAACATCATGACTATAAATGTAAAAGCTGATGCAACAGATAACTGAATGTAGGTCTTTTCATCTGCCTGTTTTCTAAATTTGTTAAAAGCATAACCTACTGCAGCTGCTGATACCGCATAAAATGTTGCACACGTCTGAGGACTTAAATAACCGTCTGGAATATGCAAATTCAATCAACCTCCTTTAAACTTGAATTTAATTTAATAAATTCAAAGATTAGCCTGCAGAAAATAATAAAAGCCCACTTCAGGTTTTTCAACCCTTCGTGGGCTTATTCTTATTACTTTTGCTACTCTTTAATTTTTATAGTTTTTGGTTTTTATTTTACATTTCCCTGCTTTCGTAGCAGTGAAACTTCAACTTTAATTTTATCAAGATATTTTAAAAAAGTAAAGGCAAATAACATCATAAAATTTCCTTCTCTTAAACTCAAATCCCCCTATATGCACTTTATAACAACCTCTGCACTCTTTAGACCTTCTGCTAAAACTCTAACTCTAATCTCTCCTTTCTCTCTAATGTTTTTTACAACTACAAGTGCACGTCCTTTATACAGCTTTCTTTGAGAGCTAACAAAAAGCTCGGTTGACAATGTGTCAGCCGTTCCTAATGCCATAAACCTACCTGCACCTTCAACTTCTACAGTTACTGTGTTATCTGCATATGGTACTTCTCTTTCATTCTTATCTACTGCAATAATTTTTATATAGCACAAATCACCACAAGAAGAAATGACATTTCTGTCAGGCAGCAGTTTTAAAGCAACTGGCCTGTCAGTTGTTTCTATCTTATCTCTGCCAATTTCTTTGCCATTTTTATATGCCACAGCTTCAACTTTACCTGGTTCATAAACTGTGTTATAAACTGCTTTGAATTGGGTATTTATTCCACATACTTTTCTTCCTAAGCTTCGACCATTTACAAATACTTCTACCTCATCAGCATCTGCATAAACATGAACTGCTATAGGCATTCCCTCATAACCTGGAAATGTATAGCTGCGCTCAACTGGTTCCCACGCCCAGGGTCTAAAGTACAATTTTTTCCCAAAAAGTTGTGGTGGAAGGACTACAATATAGGGCTCTTTTCTCAATCCCCAAACCACATCCCTGTAATACGACTGAGGGCGTTTATCTCCACAAATATCAATATCTCCACAATTTGCATAAAACCATGGAAATTTCCCACCAAACATCTTAGCTTCATTTTCGTCTGTGCAAACTCTACCTATCCCAGCTTCACCTAAATAGTCAATAGCAGTCCATACAAAATCTCCAATAACATTTGGATTCTTTACAGTTTCAGTCCAGTTTTTGAATAAAGTATATGGATATGTCTCCGTTCCGCATATGATACGATTTGGATATTTTTCTAAATCATATGAATATCTATCGATCTTGTAGTTATAACCTGCAACGTCTAAAAACTTAAAGAATTTTTCTGTTACTTTCCCCCATTTGTCGTTACCAGCTACTGCCTCTTGTTTTAACATTCTTATTACATAATTTCCATCTTCAATTGTTGTGAGCAAACTCTCATAATCAGCTGGAATAGCACAAAACGCTGCAGTGACCAATCTTGTTGAATCCAATTCTTTTACTTTTTGCGACAAGCGCTTGCACCATGTATAAATGCTCGAATATCCTTCTTCATCATCTACATCAATTCCCACACCCCAGGTAATTTCATTACCAATAGACCACATTATAATAGAGGGATGATTATAATCTCTCATAATGGTGGCTCTTAAATCTTCTTCCCAATACTTGTCAAAGAAGAGATGATAATCAAAACTCAGTTTACCTGCTGTCCAGACATCAAAAAATTCTTCAATTACAAGCATACCTAATCTATCACAGGCATCCAAAAGTGCTGGTGCAAATGGATTATGGGCAAGTCTTACTGCATTGAACCCAGAAGCTTTTAAAAGCTCAACTTTTCTCTCTTCTGCTCTGTCATAGCTGGCACTCCCAAGAGGTCCGTTGTCGTGATGGATACATCCACCTTTTAGCTTTATAACCCTACCGTTGAGCTTTAAACCTTCCTTGGGGCTTACCGAAATTGTCCGTATTCCAAAAAACGCAGAACTGCTATCTTCAATGTCTTCATTTATTTTAATTGTTGCAAGGATTTTATAAAGGTAAGGATTTTCTATATCCCAATACTTAAATGGTGATAATGTTATGATTTTACTAATTGTCTTTTCCTCATTTTTACTGAGAATAAATTGTTCCTTACTGCTTATTATAAGCTCACCATCGTTAGAAAAGATACTAAACTTCATAACTCCTTGAACACTTTCATTTGTACTATTTGCTACAGTCGCTCTAACTTCTAATATTGCCGTTTCATTTTCAATAGCCTTGGTTTCAACATGCAAATGCCACGGTTTTATGTAAACTTTACCACCTACATGAAGCCATACATGCCGATATATGCCGCAGCCTGCATACCACCGTGAACTTGGTTTGTGAGTATTTTCCACATGCACAACAATAGTGTTCTTATCATCAAACTTAACATGTTTTGTTATGTCCACAAAGAAACTTGTATAGCCATTGAAATGCTTAGCAACAAGCCTTCCATTTACAAAAACCTCAGAGATTCCCATAATTCCCTCAAATTCAAGAATTAAGTTTTTGCCCTTCCACTCTTCTTCTAACATTAACTCTTTTTTGTAATATAAACTACACCCGGGAGTATATCCTTCTGAGGCACCTGAAGGATTATTTTCGCATCTTGGTCTTTCAATCACAGCATCATGTGGCAAATCTACAGGTTTCCACTCACACTCTAAGTTGGCTACATTCAATACGCTGTACAGGGAACTTTCAGCATATTCCCATGATTTGTCTATATTGACTTTCTTCATAACTAAAGTACAAATCGTCTGAACGGCACACATATATATCACCGTTCAGACGGCTGGGGTATTTATTTTTCCGCCATGTAAAAGAAGTTGTTCCAGCCCCAGCAGGCGGTTTTTGGAACAACCTCGCACACTTTTTTATTAGCCTTGATATTTTGACATCTTTTCAATAGCTTCCCATAGACCATTTAGATATGCAATGCCAAGGGCTCTGTCATAAAGCCCATAGCCAGGTCTTCCCTTTTCGCCCCAAATCATCCTTCCATGGTCAGGTCGCAAATACCCTTCAAATCCTATATCGTATATCGCTTTCATTATCTCAAACATATCAAATGAGCCATCTGTCGACAGGTGCGATGTTTCAAAAAAAGACCTCTCACCTGTAAATTTGATATTTCTCACATGCATAAAGTGAATCCTGCCCATCTTACCAAAATACCTTATCAGCTCTGGGATATTGTTTTCCTTGTTTGCTCCAAGTGAACCTGTACAGAGCGTAAGACCATTATATGGGCTGTCAACAGCTTTTAAAAATCTTTCTATGTTCTCTTTATTTGTTACAACCCTTGGCAGTCCAAATAACGACCATGGTGGGTCGTCAGGATGAATTGCCATCTTAACATCGCACTCTTCACAAACAGGGATTATGTTCTCTAAAAAGTATATTAGATTTTGAAGAAGCTTCTCTTCGTCAACATCTTTGTACAGATCAAAAAGATTTTGCAGCTGTTTTAGCCTGTAGCTCTCCCAGCCAGGAAGCGAAAATCCTCTCGAACCACTTTCCATACTCTTTACCAATTCATCTGGCGTGAGATTCTTTAGCATCTCATGGTTGTATTCCATAACCTCTGAACCATCAGGTAGCTTTTTAGCAAGGTCTGTCCTCAGCCAATCAAATACAGGCATAAAGTTGTAACATATTACCTTTACACCTGCTTTTGCTAAGTTCCTTATGGTCTGCTTGTAGTTTTCTATATACCTATCTCTTGTTGGAAGTCCAAGCTTTATATCCTCGTGAACATTTACACTTTCTATCACCTCAAATTTGAGCCCTGCGTCCTCTACCATCTTTTTTAGCTCAAATATCTTCTCTTCTGGCCATACCTCACCAACCGGAATGTCAAAAAGAGCAGTCACAACTCCATATATTCCTGGAATCTGACGAATATACTCAAGTGGAATGTTGTCATCTTTGGGACCAAACCATCTAAATGTCATTTTAAAACCCATCTTTACATCTGCTCCTTTCTGTATTTTGTTTAATCACATTCAAGATACTTCTCAAGTGTCCTTCGCACAGCACCAACACCTTCTGTCATCTCTTTAAAATAATCTATAACCTTGTTTGCAAGGCCTACCTCAAAAAGATTTACTCTAAAGAGCATCTCGTTTGACAATATTGGCTTTAGCTTTTCATCTAAGTTTTCTACCTTCTTGCCAAGCTCAATCCCATTCATTTGTTTTTTCAGCTCATCTAAAAGCGGGTCGGGACTTGGCTCAAAAGGCTTGCCACTGTCATCTACACACATCAAGTATCTTAACCATCCTGCTATCACAAGCGGTATGAATTTTAAACTTTTTACATCCAAATTAGGACTTTCGCTGTACGCCTTTATTGTCTCACCAAATCTAATTGGCATCTTCTGTGATGTGTCTGTCGCTATTCTTTGTGGTGCATCTGGTATATATGGGTTTGGAAACCTTTCTTCAATTACCTCCTTAAGATATTCTTTTGGGTCAATTATCTTTGGGTCAACCACAACTGGCAAGCCCTCTTCATACCCTATCTTCTCTATAAGCTTCTTTAAACACCCGTCTTTTACCTCTTCATAGATTGTCTTGTAACCAAGTAAACATCCAAAGATGGCCAAAGCTGTGTGAAGTGGGTTGAGACACGTCTGAACCTTCATCCGCTCTGAGTTCTCGACTGTCTGCCTGTCCGCAAAATAAACTCCTGCCTTCTCTAGAGGTGGTCTGCCATTTGGAAAGTTGTCTTCAATCACAAGATATTGAGATTTTTCTGTATTGACAAAAGGTGCTATATATGTGTTTTTGGAAGTGCAAATTATCTCCATTTTCTCTAACCCGTCTTTTTCAAGTAACTCCTTTATGCTCTCAGAAGGTCTTGGAACAATCTTGTCTATCATGCTCCATGGAAAGCTAACTGATGAAGAATTGCTAAGATACTCAACAAAACCTTCTTCTACTAATTTGTTTTTTACCCACTCTTTTGCTATTTGAATGATTGAATTATAAAGCCTTTCACCGTTTTTTGAGCAATTATCAAGGCTCACAACTGCAACTGGGTGCTTGCCATTTTTGTACCTCACATACAAAAGTGAGGCAACCTTCCCCATACTACTTTTTGGTTTTTCTGGTCCGTTTTCTATATCTTCTTTTACTTGTGGCAGATATTCACCATTTAAATCAACAATATTGTACCCTTTTTCTGTAATAGTAAATGTCACCATCTGCAAAGATGCACTTTTAAAAATCTCACAAAGCCTTGCCCAGTCATCTTTAAAATCAGGGTCGCACTTTAGCGCCTCAGTAATACTTGCAATTACTCTTTTTTGCAGATTTCCTTTTGCATCTGCTGTAATAACCAAGGAAAGATTGTCATATGGTTTGTAGATTCTATCAATTATTTCATAGTCAAATAGCTCTGCTGCAATAACCCCTGTCTGAACCTCGCCTCTTTCTAACAAATCCTGCTCAAGTGCTGCAATATACCCTCTAAAAATATTTCCTGCTCCAAAGTGAATCCATGTGGGATTTTCATATGTGTTTTTTATAACATCCTCTATATCAAATTGAGGCATCTCAATTTGAATCTTTTGCCACAAATCTTTATGTGCAAGGCTTTCTCTATTTAACTTTAGCATTTTTGGCACCTCGTCCTTTCTACAAAAACTCAAGTTTCTATTTTACGGATATATGAGTCTTCCTTTTTCATCAGGAATTCCTGTTTTTCTGTAAAAGTATGTATTGATCACATCTCGCCACTCAATTGCATGTTCTTTTTGCATCTTTAGCCGCTCAGAAACTCTATTAAAGATATCTTCATCTATCTTTCCTCTTAGCTCTTCCCACTTTTGGATAAGAACATCTACCTCTTCAGCACCTTCAAAGTGCGAATCATACATGAACTGAATGAGCGTTTTGCCTGATTTTAATCTGTGAGTATATGGCACTCTGTGGAAAAATAGTAAAAGGTCTTCTGGACATTTTTCTATATCGTCAAAGATTTTTTGCCAATGCGGATGATACTGCAAAGTATATCCTGTACCCTTTGATGTCCTGTCAACCCCAATTGCTTTTGTATCTGCTCTGTGGTAGGTCCCCCACTTTGAATACTCATACCCTTCTGGATTAGGACCATAGTGGTGACCCGGATTTACCATCCACCCCAAACCAAGAGGTGTTGTGTACTTTTCGTAGATTCTATGCGAATTTAAAAGCATCCAAAGAATATTTTCTACAACCTTTTTATCATCCCCAAATGTAAGCAAAATCCATTCTTTAGCAATATCTTCAACTGACCTATCTGGATTCCAAGCAAGTTTCCCAAACGTCCAAAGATTTGCCTGGGCTAAATCGTGTCCTGTCCAGTTTATGCTACTACCTATGTTTGACACACCCGCAAATCCACAATACTTCCATCCAAATAGACTTCCATCTACTATTCTTTTGACATATGAACCTTTGCCTTTGCAGTAGGTGTCAAACTCTAAAATCTCTTTCCACAAGGTACCTAAATAGCAAAGATGAATCTGCTGGCCTGTATATTCCTGAGTTATTTGTAATTCTATCATCTGATTTGTCTTTTCCATACCACCAAAAAGTGGTGATACAGGCTCCCTTACCTGAAAGTCCATTGGACCATATTTTATCTGAAGTACAACATTATCAAGAAACTCTCCATCAAGAGGTTTGAAGTTTTCATACGCAGCCTTTGCCCTGTCAGTCTTTGTGTCTCTCCAGTCCTGAAGACAGTTGTAGACAAACGCGCGCCAGATGACAACTCCACCATATGGCAAAAGAGCTTTTGCAAGCATGTTTGCTCCATCCGCATGGCTCCTGCCATATACATATGGGCCAGGATTGAACTCAGAATCAGCTTTTACTAAAAAACCCCCAAAGTCAGGTATATAGCTATAAATTGTCTTGACCGTCTCTTGCCACCATTTAAATACATCAGGGTCAAGAGGGTCTGCAGTTGAAAGTCCTCCGATATAAATTGGACTTGCAAAATTTATGCTAAGATACAATTTTATACCATATAATCTGAAAGTCTCAGCAATTTCAGAAAGCTCAGGCAAATACTTTGGAGTTATCAGCCAAATTGCCTTTCCTCTGACATTGACATTGTTAATTACCACCCCATTTATACCAATTGACGCAAGTAGCCTTGCATAGTCTCTTACACGTTTTAAAGACCTTTTTACCCTGTTGTTTGAAAAAAAAATGGAACTTCCTGCATAACCTCTTTCAATGCTTCCATCCATATTATCCCAGTGGTTGATCACCCTCAAAGGTGCTTTTGGATTTTCTATGATATATAAACTACTTAAATTGCTTTTTACCCTCAGCCTATTGATAAGTTCGAATGTACCATAAATTATTCCACTCTCAGTTTTAGCAACAAGTAGAATAATGTTTTGCGTTTTAGTTGCAACAACCTTTATCAAAAATCCCTCATTGCCAATTTGTTCTTTTTCCTCTTTTTCAAGAAACTTTTCTATTACTTCATTTCCTAACTTTCCTATCAATGTACCACGATGAAAGTCAAGATAAGAAGTAGTCTGTATATTGGGTTCTACTCCAAAAATGTTTTTAATAGCCTCTTTTAGCTCAAGGGCAGCATTTCGAAAATAGTAATTGTTATCCAATATAAAAATGTTTGAAATGAAAGGTATAACCTTTTTCAAATACTCTTCATCTTCGCACCTTTTGTAATCAAGCCAACACATAGTATATTGATTTTGTGGCACTCCTTTTTGTTTGAGGTGTTCCATAAGTCTACACTCCTTCTTAAATGAAAATCATTATTCTATTTGAAACCGATTTCTATTTAACTTAAATCCGAAGTTTTTTTATTTAATAATTAGTTTCGCCTATCATTGAACTCCTATATTTAGATGGGCTTTTACCTACATACTCCTCAAACTTTAGCGCAAAATAATCAGTGTCATTATAACCCACTTCTTTTGCAATTTCATAAATTTTTTTATCGGTCTTGAGTAAAAGTTTTTTAGCCTGTTCGATTCTTAATATGTGCAAATACTTATTAAATGGCATGTTAAAGTGCTTTTTAAACATCCTGCCCAAGTAAATTGGATTGATATAAAACTGCTGAGCAATGCTTTTTATAGTGATATCTTTATTGTAGTTTTCCTTTATGAACAGCTCAATCTTCTTCATAAAGCTTGAACTGTTGAACTTTGTAGCTTCAGTAACGTATTCTGCTATTTGAAGTAATATCTCCATTACCTTTTCAATAAATTTGCTCTTTTGGAGACTACTCCTATAGATAAACTTGAGACTGTCTGCCTCAAAAAGTTGATACACTTCAAAATAATCTATAACCTCGAGTAACGTAAGAAGTATGTAACCTTTAATTATCTCAGGAGAAATCTTTTTGTTGTGGCACTCATCAAAAAATTGAGAAAGTTTGTATCTAATTTCTTCACATTTTCTTTCTTCAATCAATTTAATAAGTTCACTGCCCAATTTCTTATCCTCAATGTACATCTCAAAATCTTCTATTTGAGTTGCTTCAATCACTCCAATCTTTTCATAAAATTGCGCAAAGCTAAGTTTCTTAAGAAGCTGTTTGTAAAAACTATGTATATTTTGGAAGCTCTTGATTTCATCAAACACTATTGATTGCAAGTTCAATCTCTTTGTCACATGTTCGTATACTTGTCTTATCACCTGATTCTTTTTATTTTTCTGCTCAGTCTCAATGATAAGTATTATGTTAAAAAAGCTGTCCCAGTAACATCTAAAGTCAATTCCTTTGTTTGCAAACTTTATGTTAACCTCTTTTTCAACCTCTAATAAACTCTCACAAATAGTCAAGTCATCTTCATATTGCAGGTCTTCTTTTTTGCCAATTCCCATCCATCTTGTGGTATCATTTGTCTCAAATTGTTCTATAGTCGATACCTCATCAAACTCAATCATCCTCATAAACCTTGAGTTTCTTTTCAAATATTCAAATAGGTTTTTTCTCCTGTGATACTCTCTCTCATTGAGAATTCTAGTTTTTATTCTTTCCAACGTCTGAATGAGCTCTGCCTCATCTATAGGTTTTAATAAATAGTCATTGACACCATATCTTATAGCGGCTTTTGCAAACTCAAATTCATTGTACCCACTAATAATAATGACAGCTGGCCGGTTTTCAAACTCCTCTGAAATCCTTCTTATCAGCTCAATTCCGTCCATAACGGGCATCTTTATATCTGTAATCACCACATCAATATGCTCTTTTCTCAAAATCTCAAGCGCTTCCTGACCATTGCTAGCTTCCCTATATATCACAAATCCACGTCCATTCCAGTCTACAAGCTTTATAATACCCTTTCTCATATAGACTTCATCTTCAACCAAAAGAACTTTAAGCATTTTTAACACCCTCAATTTTTTAGATTTTATATACAAATGCAGGAAGTTCTAACGGGATTTTGATAACAATCCTTGTACCCTGTTTAAAATTGCTATGTATTTTAAAATCAACGGCATTGTTGTAATAGAGCATAAGCCTTTTGTAAACATTTTTAAGACCAATATTCTTTTCGTATGTATTATTGCTCAGGTTCTCATAAAGCTGAGAAAGTTTCTCTTCATCCATACCAATACCATTGTCTTCAACCTTTATGACAAGGTAAGCCTCTTCTTTTTTAACCTCTATTATAATCTCCCCATTCCCTTCTATCTCTTCAATACCATGAATACACGCATTTTCAACCAGCGGTTGGATGGTCATCTTTGGTATTAAACAATTTCTCGCTACTTCATCCACATAAATACGATATGCAAGTTTTTCTCCCAGCCTGTACTTTTGAATCTTTAAAAAGTCCTCTACAAAGCCAATCTCTTCTTCTACAGTAGTGATATCATTCCCCCAATAAATAAGCCTTCTGAGCGTCCTTGTGAGATACTTAATAATCTCAGCTGTCTCAAGCTCGTTTTTAAGTACTGACCTCATTCTTATCGAATCCAATGTGTTAAAAAGAAAATGAGGATTTATTTGACTCTGCAAAGCGTTTAACTCTGCCTGTTTCTTTTCAATTTCTAAAGTCTTTCTTTGTATTTCAGAGAGCATCTCTTTTTCAATGAGTTCTTTTAACTTTATTGTCATATTGTTAAACTCTTTTATTACATTGCCAATCTCATCATTTCCTTCTTTGCAATTGAGAATCTCAAAATTCTGCTTTTTGATTTTCTTAATGTGCCTTGTCAAAAGTTCCAATCTTGCTGACAATGACGAGGTAATCATCCTAATTAAAAGAGTTGCAAAAAGTAGACTCAAGACTGAAATAAAGAGTATATACTCAATTGCCCTATAGATTTTTCCAAGCATGTATGATTTTGAAAATACACCTACTAATTTCCAGCAAGATAGTAAATTGTAATCCAATCTTTCTTCAAATATATAGGAATCCTTAGAAACAAACTTTCTCTTGTCAAATTTTATAAAAGGCTTTGCAAATATAACACTGTTGTTACTACGTGCAGCAATAATCCTATTTGACTTGTCAAGAAGGTAAATCTCGCCACCAAATATTTCAAAATTTATAGAATTGAAAAAGCTTGCTAAGTACATGTCGATTTTAGCTATTTTTAGATACTTACTGTTATTTCCTCTTGATGTGCTTCTCCTTTCAAACTGGTTTAAATTTCTAAACAGCGACACATATCCCTCTTCTCCATTCACACCTTCATCCACAGTAGGAATCACTATGATCCCCTGCTGATTATCCATAACTAAACTGAACCATTCTTTTGCTTCTCCCTCATTTAATTTTCTGTAACCATCGCTATCTACAATAGTTGGATTGTTAGTATAAATGGTAACACGTGCTATATTGGAATAAACATTCCTACCTTGATAAATCTTATTTCTCAAATACCCCTCATAACTGGAATAAAAATCTTCCAATCCTTTGTATTCTATATCAAGCATATCATTTAACAACTCATCTGTATACAATGTATTGGAATAAAGAATAGCTTCTTCAATTACTTTTTTAATATTTGCATTCAAAATATTAAAGGCACCTTTTATCTGATCAATCTTTTGTTGTTGAAGATTTTTCACAATAAACAATGTAAAAATAAAATGAGTAACAATTGTTGGAATTAACACGCACAGTATATAAACTAACAGTAATTTCTTTCTAACTGAGAGATTGTCAAGTCCTGTCAACAATCTTTCTTTTAATTTAGCTGAGAATTTACAAATCACCTTTGTCACCAAGTTCATCTTTGATATCCTTTGATTTTAATTATAGCATATCTATTAACATAGGTGAATTAAAAAGTGGGCTTTTTAACACCCACTTTTATTTATTTCAATGAAGTTAAACAATACAATTTGCCAAAAAATTCGACAAATTCCGCTCTCCCTCTATTCTCCTTTAACACTCCCAAGAGTGAGCCCCTTGACAAAATATTTTTGTAAAAATGGATATACAATTATAATTGGCACTGTCGCAACAATTGTCATACTTGCTCTTACTGAAGTAGGCGTTACTTGCTGGGTTTCTGCCATTGCGCCCATCTGGTAGTCAGGGTTTCTTCCAACCTGCATACTTACAGATGCTAAAATCTTTTGTAGCTCATACTGCAAAGTACTGAGGTCAGGTCTCTGGGAGTTAAAAATATACACGTCAAACCATGAATTCCAGTGCCCAACACCTATAAATAGTGCGATTGTTGCCACTGCTGGTAGTGTAAGAGGGAAGATTATCTGCCACAGTATCCTAAATTCGCTTGCACCATCAATTTTGGCTGACTCTATAAGACTTGTAGGGAGAGATTCAATGTAACTTCTCACAACTACCACGTTGAACATTCCTAAAAGAGCAGGAATAATATACACCCAGAATGTATTTAAAAGATGTAAACTTCTATATAGTAAATATTGTGGTATTAATCCTGCTCCAAAGTACATTGTTAAAACCATTATAGCAGAAAAAGGTCTTCTTAAGACAAAATCTTTTCTTGAAAGAGGATATGCAACAAACATTGTGCATATGATTCCAAGAACAGTTCCTAAGACTGTTCTTGCCACTGATACAAGAGTTGCATTATATATCTGTGGATTGCTTATGATAATCTCATAATTTTTTAAGGTCCATTTTCTTGGCCAAATATATATCCCGCCTCTTACTGTATCAAGAGCATCATTAAAGGATACTGCAAGAACATTCAGAAAGGGATACAATGTTACAATACCAACAAATATCAAACTTATATGGACTACCAAGTCAACTATAATGTCTTCGGCTGTCTTTTTTCTAAGCATTTAACATATACCCCCTATTTTATCCTCTAATAGATATTTTACATAACAGTTGAAGCATTTAATTTTTGAGCAATCTTATTAGCAAATAATACAAGGAAAATACTTACAACACTTTTGAACATACCAGCAGCTGTTGCATACGAATATCTGTACATGGTAATACCGTAATCAAGAACATATGTGTCAAGAATTTGGGCATAGTCTTGAACAAGAGGATTTCTTAACAAAAGCACCTGTTCAAATCCTGCGTTCAAAAGCCAACCAACATTTAATATTAAAAGCATACTAATTGTTGGTGCAATCCCTGGTAAAGTTACATACCTTATTTTTTGAAGCCTTCCACAACCATCAACACTTGCAGCATCATAAAGTTCAGGGTCAATACTCGTTATTGCAGCTAAATATACAATAGCATTCCATCCTGTTTCTTTCCACACACTGGATAGTGCTAATATCCACCAAAAATAATGCCCTTCACCCATCCATACAATCGGTTGTTTGATAATTTTTAGGGACATCAAAATTTGGTTAACAATACCTGACTCTGGTGCAAGCGCACTTATAACAATACTTGCAGCAACAACCCACGATACAAAGTGGGGAAGATAGGAAATGGTCTGAATAGTTCGCTTAAATAACATATTCTTTACTTCATTTAACATCAATGCAAGTAAAATTGCCGCAGCAAAAGAGGTCACAAGTTTTAAAAAACTTATAACAATTGTGTTTCTCATAGCAAGCCAAAATCCTGAGTCACTAAACAAATCTTTAAACTGTTGAAAGCCAACCCACTCAGATCCCCATACACCTTCATAAGGCCTATATTCTTTAAAAGCAATTATCCACCACCATAGTGGAATATAGTGAAAAAGAATAACGTACAATACAAAAGGAAATATCATAAAAACTAACTCTTTTTGCTCTTTTACTCTTTGCCAAAAAGTTTTTTTAGAAGAGTAATAAATTGCTGATTCCAATGTCACTGACCTCCTTTTTAAACATTCAACAACTATACTACTGTATATTTTCAGAAATTCTTAAAAAGTTTTTAAAGAAGGGAAGAGGATGTTTTGCCTCTCCCCTCCTTAATTATCTATTCTTATCCGCTATTTAATCTTAATTCCGTACCAATCTTCCATACGTTTTCTTAGTTCTTGTGTATAGAAATCTGCTATAACTTTGCTATTTATTTTTTGCCTTACTTCGGTTTTATACTTATTCCATACTTCATCATATTTGCCCTTTGGTGCCATAATAAGCAGTGGAATGTACTTTCTTGCTAAATCATTAGCAATATTTAAAGGAACCTGGATTTCTTTTTGTTTTTCTGGTGGAACATTAATCTCCCAAGCATAACCCCATTTTGGAGATTCAGGTTCATCTGCAAATGGTGGTTCTACAAATGTCTTTGCTTTATAAGCATCAAGTACTTGTTTTTGTGCAGGTGCCCATTGCATGTATGCAATATCTGGATCAAGATCAGGTTTTACATAGTTGCCATCTGGAAGTTTTAATTGCCATCTTGGATAAATATTCCAATAACCAAGTCCTTCTTGTTTCTGATATACAGGATCTCTTGCCTTGTCTATCATAGCTTGAGTTCTGTACATCTTGCCTTTCTTGTCAACAAGGTAGTCTCTCCCCTTGATTCCCCAGAACATGAGTTTTTGAACATCAGGATTTAATAATGAGTCTAAAAACTTAAATGCTGTAACTGGGTCTTTACACTTTTTAGTTATACTTACTCCATCACGCGTGCCAATTGACTGTAACATAACATACCTTGACTTTTTAACACCTTTGAAAACTATCCCAAATGGAACCAATATTCTATCGTCTTCTCCATTCTTTCTCAGTGTATTAAATGCATTAGTGAAATGCCATGACCTTCCCCATGAAGTTACTACTCTACCCTGAGCTATCTTTGCTTGCCATTGGTCATATGTTTGGACAAATGCTTCTTTATCAAATAATCCTTCATTCCACAGCTGATTCAATGCTTTGTATGCTTTGTACATTCCCACACCTGCCGGGTCATAAGATGCCGTATAAGTTTTTGGATCAAACTGAACAGTGTCTGCAATCAGTCCATTTAACCCTGTCGCTGGGTCTTGAATGACGTAAAATCTTGAACCTTCTGTAATTGCAGACATCCCTATAACAGGCATACCTTTGTATTTTGGATACTTCTTAACATAAGCTCTCAACATTGGAACCAAATCTTCCCAATATCTAAGCCTTGGCCACTTATTTTTCTTTAGCATATCAATCATTACATATAAACCTTCACCCATTGAGCTTGGAGATACTTCTCCTCTTGAGTAGCTCAAGAAATAAATATGACCGTCCGCCTGACGCAGTTTCTTTAAGTCAGCCTCTGAATATGCCTTCTTTGTCCATGTTCCATATTTTTGAATATATCCTTCTAGTGGTACTAAGACTTTGTTCTGAATAAACTGTTTGTGCTCACCGCTACCATATACAAGATCTGGCAAGTCACCCGATGCAAGCATCAGCGATACCTTTGTTGCCTGGTCCATACCAACAAAGTGTTCAATCTTAAGTCTAACACCTGTCTTTTTTGTAATTTCTTGACCTATTGCTGTGCTAAAAATGTCAGGATGGTATTGCACTGTTGCATCAGCACTAAACATTGTGAAAGTTACAACTTTTTTAGATGCAGCTTCTGCATTTTTTGTTCCAACAGGAACAAAGCTGCCAGCAATTGTTGCAAAAATAAAGATTAAAGCTACTATCAAAGCACTTTTCTTTTTAAAACTCACTTTAAGAATGCCTCCTTCTTTTAATTTTCTGAGGATTATTTTTTACATCCTCTATTGTTCATTTTACATAGTATTTGTTTAAAAACAACCCTTAAAATCTAACATATTTACCCCATAAAATTGATATATAGAAGTTTATAATCTGCCATATTCTTGCACAGCCCACATATAAATTCTAATATTTTCTAAAGGTGTACCAGAAGCAATAGAACCAGCAGGAGTTTCAACAAAATTGCCATCTGCTTTTAACACATCCATATCTCTTTTTACAATTTCAATTATCTCTTCTTTTGTACCATTTCTAAGAACAAAAGGTGGCATTTGGCCATAGATTCGTGCATTTGGCATAAGTTTTCTTATAGTAGCAGGATGTATTTCTGGCCCAAAGTTCACTGCATTTACTCCCAAATCATTCAAAATAGGAATTATATGCTGCATGTTGCTGTCTGAGTGCTGATATCTTGTGTCAGTTTTGTTTGGAGCAAATTCTTTAAATAAGCTCTCCATTATAGGCGCACAATATCTTTCATAAAGCTTTGGTGAAAACAAAAAGCAGTTGTCATCATTAATTGATATTCCGTTGTATTCAATATCACAATAACTTCTTAAAAGCCTTATGTACTCAACAAGTTTTGTTCCCAAAATTTTAAAAAACTCATCCATAAGCTCTGGTTCATCCATCAGCAAAATGCAAAGGTTAGTTGTACCCAATAAACTTGTTGCAATTGTTGCTGGTCCTCTTATCATAGAGCCCCATCTTAGTTTTTTGCCAGTTTGGAGTTCATAGCTATTTTTAGCATCTATAAGCTCAGTAGTTACCACATTTTTTATTTCAACCTTTTCAAGCTTTCTAATTAAGTCCTTTACCTCATCCACAGAGTCAATTGCAGGCTCAAGCCAAGGTGTTCCCCCTTCAGAAATAACCACTTTCGAACCCATGACAACTTCAAACCTCGTTGGCTCAGGCGGGTCTAATTCTTCTTCTGAATAAAATCTCATTCCAAGCTCTTTTTCCAATATATCATTTGCCTTTTTATGAATCTCCAATCTAACAGCTTTGTCGGTGTAGTACTTGACAGTAGAAAATGGACCAACAAACTCAAATAAGAAGTGGTCATCAAGCCAAAAATGAATTGGAATGCGCGTTTTTTTGTCAAAGTTTTGCCTGCAGTAGTCATTTTCCTCCCAGAATGCCTTTAAATCAATTTTTATTTCATTCATCAGCTTCAACACTTCCTTTCTCAAAAAAAATCAATTATCTTTCATTATTAAAAATTATAGGGAAGACCCTAAAAGGCCTTCCCTTTAAATATATCACTTTTATATCTTTAATTCCAATTCTTTACTCTCCACTGAATCATCTCAGTCTTAAATTTCTCATATACCTTATAGTTTGTCTTCTCAAAAGCTTTAACATACTCTTTCCATATTCTCTCAAAATCACTATCACTCTTTGCCATTACAAGTTGTGGAAGATACTTTCTCTGTACCTCGCTCATCTTTTGAGTTGCTATAGTTACATCTGTTCTATCAGCAGGAATGTTAATCTCCCATGCAAAACCATATGGTGTTTCAAGTGGTGTGTCTGTAAATGGCGGCTGCATGAAGGTTTTTGCTTTATAAGCATCAAGTACTTTCTTCTCAGCTGGTGAGAAATTCTTGTATACATAGTCTGGGTCAAATCCTGGCTCTCTATAGTTTCCATCTTGCAGTTTCAAATATGCATGTGGGAATACCCACCAGTAACCAAGGCCCTGTTTTTTACGATATACGGGATCTTCTCTTTGTTTCTTCTGTTTGTCTGTTAAATACATTTTACCATTCTTATCTACACTATAATCAACACCTTTGATTCCCCAATACATTAGCTTTTGTGCTTCTAAAGAACATAGTGTATCCAAGAACTTAAATGCTGTAAGTGGATCTTTACATTTCTTGGTAATACTGATTCCATCTCGAGCTCCTATTGGTTGAATCATAAGATATCTTGCTCTTTGCACACCTTTGTAAACAACAGGGAATGAAATGTGCATTCTGTTGTATTTCTTTGCATTTTTGAGTGATGCTTCCGCATCATATCCAAATTGCCACCATTGATCATAAAATCCTACTACTCTACCTTGAGCAATCTTTGAAAGATAAGTGTCATAGTTCTGAACAAATACTTCTTTGTCAATTAACCCTTCTTTCCACAACTTGTTCAAATCCCTGTAATATCGCTTTGACTCTTCCATAGTTGCATATACTTTTGCCTGGTAAGTTTTTGGATCAACAATGACATCGCCATCGTTTTGATAACCCATTAGGTATGATGGCGGATTTGTAAGAGTAAAGAATCTCCAGCTTTCTGTAATAAAGGTAAATCCAATTGTAGGCTTACCCTCAATCTTTGGATTTTTCTTTACATAATCTCTTATGAGCTGTAGGTAATCTTCCCAATATCTTACTTTTGGCCACTTTGCCTTTTCAAGCAAATCAATTGGAAGCCAGAAACCATCTGGTTTTAAATCTGGTGTGATTTCATTTCTGTATGGAGACAAGAAATAGATATGTCCATCTTTTTGTCTGAGTCTCTTGAGATCTTTTGCACTATAGATTTGTTTGCAATATTTTCCGTACTTTTGAATGTAGTTGTCCAAAGGAACCAAAACACCTGCTTCAATTAACTTTCCATGCTCTTGATGTCCATGAATTAAATCTGGCAAATCGCCTGATGCAAGCATAAGTCCTATTTTTGTCGCCTCATCCTGTCCTGCTAAGTACTCAATTTTAAGTCTTACACCAGTAAGCTTTGTTAGTTCCTTACCTACTGGTGTACTAAATAAATCCGGATGTGGGTCTGCATTAGAGTCGCCGTAGAAAAATGTCAATACTTTTACCTGCTGACTACTTGAAGCCGCTTTCACAGAATTAGAGGTAGAAGTACCAACCAAAAGTACATTTGAAAGAATAAATACCATACAAATAAGCGTCGCAACAACCTTCAATCTTTTTGACATTCAAACTCCTCCCCTTTCTAGATTTTTTTTTATACATACCACACCAGCACTAAAAGAAAATCCTCTAATCATTACATGTAAATTATAACTATAAAATTAAAACTTGTGACCCTAAAAAATTTAATAATTTTACCCCATAAACTTGACTTGTTTTTAAACTATAATCTCAGTATTTTTATAGCTCCTTGCTAAAGCAATTTAAACTAATTAAATTCTACATCTTTCACTTTCTACTCTCTTCTCTTGACAACCCCAAAGGTTGATAATAAAATTAATGAAAATAACTTTAACAAAAGGGGATGTGGTAGATTGTTCAGAGAGGTCATACGTACTATTTCGCCATATATCCCTGGAAAACCAATCTCTGAAGTAAAAAGAGAACTGGGACTTGAAAAGGTTATAAAGCTTGCCTCAAATGAAAATCCATTAGGACCTTCTGAAAATGTCAAAAAAGCAATAAAAGAAAGTTTGGACGACTTAAGCTTATACCCTGACGGAAACTGTACAGAACTAAAGTTAAAGCTTGCAAAGAAGCTAAATGTAAAGCCTACGCAGATAATATTTGGTGCTGGTTCTGATGAAATTACTCAGCTTATAGCCAGCATATTTATTAATCCCGGCGATAACTCAATAATGGCAAGACCTTCTTTTCCAAGATACGAAACTGTGACCAAAGTGATGGGCGGTATTCCCATTGAGATTCCTCTAAAAAACCATACTCATGACCTTGAAGAATTCTCCAAACATATAAATGAAAGAACAAGAGTAATATGGATTTGCAACCCCAACAATCCAACAGGTACAATTGTCAAAAAAGATGAGCTTTATAACTTCATCAAATCTGTACCATCTGAAATTGCAGTTGTTGTTGACCAAGCATACAAAGAGTACATCGACGACCCAGAATATCCAGATGCTATCCACTGGCTTGATGAGTTTAAAAACTTGATTGTACTTCAGACATTCTCAAAGATTTATGGTCTTGCATCACTTAGAATTGGTTATGCTATAGCTTCAGAAGAAATAATTGAAAAGCTAAACAGGGTAAGACCACCTTTTAACGTCAATCATGTAGCTCAGATTGCTGCAATTGCCGCACTTGATGACCAAGAACATATAAAGAAGGCAAAGGAGCTTAACAAAAAGTCACTCGAATTTTTCTACAAAAGTTTTGAGGAAATGAACCTTCCATATATTAAGTCTTACGGCAACTTTGTAATGGTAGATGTAACAAAAGATGCTGTTGAGGTGTTTAAAAAGCTCCTTTTAAAAGGTATAATTGTAAGACCAGGGGATATTTTTGACATGCCCACATATATTAGAGTAACAACAGGACTGGAGAGTGATAACATGGAATTTATAAAGGCTTTGAAAGAAGTTCTGTAAAAAGCAAAGGTTTGCAGAACGGTAGAATGGAGATAAAGGATAATGAATTACATTGTAGGATGGGGGTATGTAACGTGATTATTGTTATGAAAAAAGATTGCAAAGAATCAGAAATTGAAGAGGTTGTAAAGCTAATCACATCACTTGGGCTTCGCCCACACATCTCTCAAGGTATTGAAAGAACTGTAATTGGTGTTATTGGTGATGAGAGAATACTTTCAGATGTGCCAGTTGAACTTCTTCCTGGAGTTGATAGGATAATACCAATCTTAGAGAGCTACAAACTCGCAAGCAGGACATTCAAGAGCGAGCCAACAGTTATAAAAATTAAAGATGTTGAAATTGGTGGAAATACGTTAACACTTATTGGCGGTCCTTGTGCAATTGAAAGCTATGAGCAGATGTTCGAAGTTGCTGAAAAGATCAAAAAAAGTGGAGCAAAAATACTAAGAGGTGGAGCTTACAAGCCCAGAACATCTCCATATTCGTTTCAGGGTCTTGAAGAAGAAGGTTTAAAGATATTAAAGGAGGCAGCAACAAGATATGACCTTTTGGTTATAACAGAAGTTATAAGTGAAAATGCTGTTGACAAAGCATACGATTATGTAGACATCTTTCAGATTGGTGCAAGAAATATGCAAAATTTTAATTTACTAAAATATGTAGGAAGACAAGATAAACCTGTGCTTTTAAAGCGTGGTCTTGCTGCAACAATTGAAGAGTGGCTAAATGCTGCTGAGTACATTTTGAGCGAAGGAAATCCTAATGTCATACTTTGCGAAAGAGGAATTAGAACTTTTGAGACAGCAACAAGAAATACGCTTGACATATCTGCAATACCAGTTGTGAAGGAAAAGAGCCACTTGCCAATTATTGTGGACCCGAGCCATGCAGCTGGAAAAGCAAAGTATGTTCCAGCACTCTCAAAAGCAGCAATTGCAGCAGGTGCTGATGGGCTTATGATTGAAGTGCATCCAAATCCAAAGCAGGCTCTATCTGATGGTCCACAGTCGATTACACCTGATGAATTCGATAAACTTGTAAAGGAAATATCTCAAATTGCTAAATCAATCGGAAAGAGTGTATGAGAAGATGAGAAATAAGATTTTGGTGGTTGGGCTTGGCTTGATTGGTGGTTCACTTGCCAAGGCATTTAACAAATGTGGATTTGAAGTCCACGCACATGATATAAATCAAAATTCAATTGAAAAGGCAATAAAAGAAGGTATTGTAAAAGAGAAAATAGAGGATTTAGAAGATGTAGAAGATGAATATGCCTTTAGTTTCATATGTGTGCCTGTATTAGAAAGTATTGGTGTTTTAGAAAAACTATCGTCAAAGATAAAAAAAGGAATTATTACAGATGTTGGTAGCACAAAAGCTCAGATTTGTGAGTTTGCTTTGAAAAATAGAATTTCTAACTTCATTGGCGGTCATCCAATGGCAGGTACAGAAAAAATAGGATATGAGTATTCTTTTGACACTCTCTTTAAAGGCGCTTATTATTTTATTACACCACTTGATATAAATGAGAAAGCCAATGTTCAGAAATTAAAAGAACTTTTGAACACAATTGGGTGCAGAGTTGAGGAAATTGACTATAGCCTCCACGACACAATAACAGGAGTAATTTCTCACCTTCCTCACATTGTGTCTGCTGCGCTTGTGAATATGTTAAATGAAAATAGCATCTTTTGCAAATTTGCTGGAGGGGGTTTTAAAGACATCACTCGTATCTCCTCCTCCAGCCCTAAGATGTGGGCAGATATATCCTTTTCAAACAAAAAGGTTTTGCTTGAACTGATAGATAAGTATATAGACTTATTGATAAACTTTAAATCAAATCTTGAAAGTGACAACTACAATGATATTTACTCATACTTTGAACGAGCAAAATCAATAAGAGATAAGATTGTGAGTGATAGTAAATGAATGTAAAAATTGAAGGCAGAAGAAAGATAAGAGCAAAGGTTACTATACCACCTGATAAATCTATATCACACAGAAGTATAATGATTGGAAGTTTAGCAAGAGGAACAACCGAGATAGAAAACTTTTTGTTTGCTGAAGACTGTCTAAGCACAATAAACTGCTTCAAAAAACTTGGCGCTGAGATAGAAATAAAAAATGACAAGGTTATTGTAAAAGGAAAAAATTATAGTTTATCCGCCCCTCAACAGGTATTAGATTGCGGTAATTCTGGAACAACTACAAGATTGCTACTTGGGATTTTGTCAACACAAGAGTTTGAGGCAGTTTTAGATGGCGACAGTTCTCTTCGAAAAAGACCTATGAAAAGAGTAACACAGCCCTTGGGACAAATGGGTGCATGCTTCGAATTTTTAGAAAAAGAGGACTGTCTTCCAATAAAGGTAAAAGGCAAAAAGAATTTAAAACCCATTGATTACACATTGCCAGTTTCAAGTGCACAGGTAAAATCAGCACTTATTTTTGCAGCTTTGAAAGCAGAGGGAAAAAGCGTTATAAAAGAGTTACCTATGTCAAGAGACCACACAGAACTTATGTTAAAGTCTGCCGGAGCAGATATTGCTACTTGTTTTGAAAATGGTTTTTACAAGATAGAGGTTATGCCAAGTAATTTAGAGGCGCTTAAGATAAAAGTTCCTTCGGATATATCTTCTGCTGCATTTTTTATTGTGCTTGCTCTTATATGTGAAGATAGTGAAGTAATAATCGAGAATTGCATTTTAAACCCTACGCGAACAGGTATAATCGACATTCTAAAACAAATGGGTGCTGATATTAAGATTAAAAATGTTCAAATTCAAAATGGCGAGACCATTGGCACAATAGTTGCAAAAACCAGCAGTTTAAGAGGAGCAACGGTTGACAAAAATGATATTCCCCGGATTATAGATGAGATACCAATCTTGGCTGTTGCTGCAGCTTTTGCTGATGGAAAGACCATTATAGACAATGCCTCAGAACTTAGGGTAAAGGAAAGTGATAGGATAAAAACAACCCTTGAGATGTTAAAAAATTTTGGAGCTGAGTGCTATGAGCTTGAAAATGGATTAGAAATTGTTGGTTCAAGAGACAATCTAAAAGCTGGCGTTGTCAATTCATACAACGACCACAGAATTGCCATGGCAGCATCTATTTTGGCATGTGCAGTTGATGGTGAAAGTACAATTACGAATGCAGAGTGTGTATCAATATCTTTTCCAAACTTTTATAAAATTCTTCTTGGGCACAGCAAAAAGGTATAAAATGTCTCTTGCCTTTTCACTGTGCCCTTTTTTATTTTATTTAACAAGGCTTTTTATTTTGTTTATAAACCCTAAAAACACAACGCCGGGCTCTTCAAGCTCAGAGAACCATCTTTTTACCCATTCCAGCGAAATATACCCTGTATAATTATCCTTGATTAACAAATTAATAGCTTTTTCGATTGGAACATCACCTTCTCCAATCATCTTAAACACAAGTTTACCATTTTCTATTTTTGAATCTTTTACATGAACGTGTTTTATATAGTCCTTTAAATTACTATATGTGTACTCTACATCCTCATTAAAAAATCTATATGGATGATGAATATCCCAAACAACTCCAACATTCTGATATGGCACCTTTTCAAGCAAAGCTGCAAGCTTTTGAGAATTTGCCCAAATGCCATTTGTTTCAATCAAAACATCAACATCATAACTTTTTGCTATCTCACACAGCATGCATAGCATCTCTTTTACAAATTCCTCGTCTACATTTTCCCCTGGTGTTATCCACTCATCTCCCAAGACTCTTATGTATTTGCAGTCAAGTTCTTTTGCTAACCTCATATGTTTTTCTGCTGCCTCAATTGTGGCATCTTTGGCTTTTTTGTCAAAGAGATAACAAGATGTTGCTATACAAGAAATCTCCAGATTTAGGTCATCTAATCTCTTTTTTGTGAACTTCAAATTATCACCAACAAAAGGAGATGCTCTATAAACCTCAAGCTCATCACATATCCCTCTAAGTTCAATACCATCATATCCAAAGTCCTTCGCAGTTGCGAGTATTTCGTTCCATGTAAAATTTGGACATCCAACAGTTGAAAAGCTAATCTTCATTTAGAATTTAATCCTCCCCTAAAAAGTGCTGTTTTTAATATTTTACACTATTGTTTTTGATATGAAAAGCAAAGCTTATTTTCTTATTGACATTTGAATTTGAAGAAATTTATAATTAAACTAAAGTCATTTTTTAGGAGTGAAATATATTGAAGGACATCTTTATAGACGATTTCCAATACGTAGTTGACGAGTTGCTAATAAGAAACAAAAGTATACTTGATAGTCTTACCAAATTTTCTGAATCAGCAGCAAGGGTCAACAGGAGCATAATAAAGTCTGTCACAAACTGTGGATGTATAAGAATAAATGCTAAAAAACAAGAGATTCCAATAGATGTGAGCTTGAAAGAGGCAAAGAAGTATTTAAAGACTCATGTAGAAGGTCAGCTTTGTGAAAACTGCAGAGACTTGATTGAAAAAGAGATTGGAAGTACACTTTTTTATTTAGCTTCCATTTGTAACACCTTGGATTTGAATTTATATGACATTGTATTAAAAGAAATCGAAAGAATGAAAACACTTGGTGAGTTCAATCTAAGATAACTTCGAGAAAAATTTCAGAAAAATACAAAAGCCGCCGTATTTTTTGTACAAAAATATGGCGGCTTTAAAAGTAAAAGGAGTGAAAAAAAGAATGTCTGATGAGTACAATGAAATACATACCCTTGCCCAAAACAAGCTCATCATCCTATTTTTCCTAAATAAAATTAGCATTCCTATTTCAACTCAGCAGCTTGACGAGTTTATTCTCTCAACAAAGTACATGAACTTTTTTGAATACCAGCAATACCTTAAAGAGCTGGAGGCTCAAAAGCTTATACATAGATACGATGATGAGCTCAGAACATACATTGAAATCTCACAAAGTGGTAAGGATGTATTAGAGATATTGTTAAACTTAATTCCAAAGCTTACACTTGAAGAAATAGAAGAATACATAAAGAAAAACTATAGGAAAATAAAACTAAACACTGAAGTTTATTCAGACTACAAGATACTCAGCCAAAACGAATACTTAGTTGTGTGCTCTTTGCGTGAAGGAAATAGCATACTATTTGAGGTAAAAGTAAATGTCCCTCATGTAGAAATTGCCAAGAGAATTTGCCGAAACTGGAACAAAAACGCTGAGACGGTTTATAGACTTCTTTTTGAGAATTTAGCTAAAAACCATGAAGAACCTTCGCAAGAATAGACAAAAAATAAAAGGGGCTGTCCCAAAACAATAATTTTTAATAACCAGAATCGGGCATTTGATGCTATTAAATACCAATATTGAACTATATAGCAAACAAAAAAAGGGTTGGGTGGCAGTTTTACCCCAGCCCTCTATTATTATCTTCGCTAATTTTTCTATGTTATAGGCAATACAAACCAAACCCCACTCAAGTTTTACACCCTTAATACCCCTGAGCAGGAACCTCCTAAATCCTTTATTGTTCTTTATTATCCCAAATACTGTCTCAACTTCTATCTTCCTCTTTTCGTAAATTTCTTTGCCTTCTTCACTCAATAGCCTTTGCCTTACCTCTTCCTTCAATTTCTCTAACCTTGGTCTTACACTAAATCTCTTCTTCCATCTTTTACCTTTATAACATTTTTCTCTGTATTCACAGCCATTACAAATATCTTCACATTGATATACCTTCTCATAACTTACAAATCCTCTCTCATTTGCACTTATCTTCGGATACAAATATTTAGCCTTCTTACCAGCAGGACAAACATAGGCATCTTCTTCAGCTATGTACTCCCAGTTCCTTACATTGAAAATATCTTTCTTAAACCTCCTTGTCTGCTCCAAGTCAAATGTGTTATACTTAATGTAGCTATTAATGCCACATTTTTTCAGATGAAGGTAGTTTTCTTCAGACCCATAGCCACTATCTGCCACAACATTCTTGGGTGTGAATCCTGTCATCTTCTTCACAACCTAAAGATGCTCTTTTAGGCAGACAGTGTCTGTGGGACTTTGGTGGATGCTAAAACCTATCACAAATCGGTTCTGTGTGCCGATTTGTACATTATACCCAGGTTTTAGCATCCCATTTTTCATATGGTCATCCTTCATCCTCATGAATGTGGCATCATTGTCTGTCTTAGAAAAGCTGTTTCTGCCATTTAAAATTGCCTCATAATTCTCATACTTTTTGAGTCTGAAAACACAATCATTTTTCAATACCTTTACCAGCTTCTTTACTCTTTTTTCTTTTCTTTTGCTTTTAAACTCAGCCTCCTCAAGTTTTTGATTTATTTGCTCAATCTTTTCTTCTAACTGCTTGCTATCATAGTCAGCTTCTAACTTTACATCTAAATCTCCCAATGCTTTATCTTCCTCTTCATTTATTTTTTCAATCTCTTCGATTATGTTTTTCACTTTCTCTCTTAACTTTTTTTCGAAAGTTCTTGTACTTTTAGCCCAAACAAAAGAATACTTGTTTGCATTAGCTTCAACTTTTGTCCCATCGAGATAATAATAGTCGAAGTTTACATACCCTAACTCTATAAGAAGTTTAACCACCTCAGCAAAGATATTTTCAATTGCCTCTCCCAAAATTTCTTTTCTAAATCTATTGATAGTTCTGAAATCAGGAGCTTGATATTTTGAAAGCCACATAAAAGTAATGTTTTCTCGTAAAGCCCGAGCTATTTTTCTCGATGAATAAATACCTTGTATGTAAGCATAGATTAAAACTTTTAATAACATCAGTGGATGATAACTACTTGTACCACCACCTTTGTACTTTTCCATTATGGTTGATATATCTATCTTATCAATGATTTTATCAATTACTCTGACCAAATGATTTTGAGGGATAAAAGCTTCTGGGTCGATAGGCATTAAATATTGGTATGGATTGTAATTTTTGAAGACAATTTTATCATGTTTACGAGCCATGGGTTATCACCTCATGTTATCATTTTTGATATATTATATCAAAAATATATCACTATGTCAAAAGAGCAAAATTAAAGGGACTGTCCATTCATCTTTTTGGACAGCCCCTTATTATTTTTGAAATTGGTGGGCCCTTAGGGATTCGAACCCCAGACCAACCGGTTATGAGCCGGCCGCTCTACCAGCTGAGCTAAAGGCCCTTAAAAAATTGGCTCCCCGGGTAGGATTCGAACCTACGACCCTCCGGTTAACAGCCGGATGCTCCACCGCTGAGCTACCGAGGAACCTCTTATTCCCTTATTATTCTTGTCTTCGGCACCTTTTTTCTTGCGCCGTCGACATTATTTATTATACCTATAAAAGATTTTTTGTCAATAGCCTTTTTAAAAAAATTTTTATTGGTATTATTTGGATTTTAACCTTACCTTTTAAAATCTTTGTTCACCTTTTTTAACTTCTTTGAAAGAAGTATAATTAAAATAACACATAGCAAAAATGTAAATACGGAAAGATATCTTGAACATAAAGGTGAAACTGCATGATAAGATGTGCAAAATTTTCTGACCTTCCGCAGATTGCCGAGATTTTCAGAGAAGCGTTTAGTGACAGTATAGAGTTTTATTTCAACAACAGAATTAAAAACTCTGCTATAGAGGACATATTCAAAGTGGTCCTTCTTGCCGAACCTCATGGTTTTTTAGTGTACGAAGACAAAGAAAATAAAAAGATTGCAGGATATATCTGTGTGGTAAAAGACATCAAAAAGGTCTGGTTAGCGGCTGTAGCGTCATTATCCATCTTCAAATGGGTTGTCAAGTGGATATTAGGCCTTTATGGATTTGGTATAAAACCAATCTGGAAGATTTTTTCTAACAAGCTTGACTTTTTTAAATTCCAGACAAAATATGGAAGTGGAATCTGCGCTCAAATTCTGTCAATTGCTACACGCAAATCATATAGAGGAAAAAACATTGGAACAAAGCTTGTTGAAGCAGGATTAAATTTTCTGAAATCAAAAGGAGTAAAACAAGTCAAGTTAGAGGTAAGACCGGATAACTTACCGGCTATAAAGCTTTATAAGAAATTTGGATTTTACCAGATAGGAATGTCACGAGATCCGCAAGGAAAATGGATTGTTATGAAAAAAGACTTTTAGAAACCAGCAAGGGGGCTGCCGTTAAAATCTTTTCGGTCAGCCCCTTTATCAAAGTGTCAATTTTTTACATTGAAACCATCTGAACATTATTTTGAATTGTCTGAATATCTCTCTGTGCTTTTGTTATATCATCCTGTTTTGCCATCTCAACAGGATACCAACCTTTCTGAGATAAAAAATCAAATATTTGCTTTTGATGATCAAACATTCTGTTTAAGATTGACATAGTTTCTTTTCTAAGTGCATTGTTGGAACTTTCCAAAATCAAGTTCGTAAGTGCCATCGCCTGAAGCTTCATAGCGTTCAAAAGTGAAAAAGCAATGTCTCTATCTGACAAAGTCTTCATACTAATTCCACCCCTTCTTTGTTATTGAATGCTCGGATTTTCAATAAACCTTGACAAAATAGCTATGTCACTTTTGCAGTGGGTTACACACTGCTGGCAAAGGTTTTTGAGTGAGATGTCTGTAATTTGGTCAGAAACACCTGCGATGAAATTGATTGAGTTTTGCATCATCTTAATATTGTCTTCTAAAAACATGAGCTCTTTTGAACTGATGTTGGCCACGTATTCCTACCTCCTTTCTTTAATGAGAAGAATTTAAATTTTTATTAAGCTACATATTTATTTTTGTTATAACGAGATTTTTTTATTCAAACAAGAAAAATCCCATTTTTTTCAATAAGTAAGGAGTTATCTTATTTGTTATTGGCAAACCATTTTTCTTTTGAAAAAGATTTATAGCTGCTTCCATTGCAAGACCATACTTTCCGTCAACCTCACCATGATAAAAGCCAAGTTCTTTAAGCCGCCTCTGTACCGCCATCACATCTTCGCCTGTGTCTCCAGGAAAAATTGTCCTAAAACCATTTCTAAATTCACCATATGCACCTTCTGAGAGAATAACAGTAGTGCCAATAGGTATGTACGAAAATAATTCCTTTATATCATCATTTCGCATCCTCACACAACCTTGGCTCACATGCGCACCAATATAGTTTTCGTATATAGTTCCATGAATACCATATTTTCCGTATCTAACATTCAAACCCATCCATCTTCCCCCAAAACCGTCGCCCCAGTATGCTTTTGATATTATTCTAAATGTGCCCACAGGAGTTGGTGTAGAAGGCTTTCCAGGAGAAATTGGATACGATTTATAGAGAATTCCACTTTTGAATACATATAGCTTACTATCATCAATTGAGACAAAGATTAAGTATGGATTTGAAAAATGCTGAGAAAATACTGAAATCAGGATAAAACAAAATGATATTACTATTATTGAAAGTATTACTATTAATTTTTTATTCTCTATTTTTCTTTTCATCCTGCCTGCAAAAAACTTTACCATTTCAGTAAATATAGTATATGCTTATTGCCGTTATAATATTAAAAGGTGGAGCACAAAACTTCCTTGATTTTTTTGCTTGTACTCCACCTTTAAAATCTTTTGTTTTAGCACAGACACTCTGAGTGTTCTTCTTTGTTTGAAAGTTTTACAATCTTATTATTGTCATCTACAAATACAATCTTTGGCATGTGAGTTTTGTATTCCTCCATTGTAAGCAAACAATAAGCCATTATAATCACTTTGTCTCCAACCTGCACAAGACGAGCAGCTGCCCCATTTAAGCAAATTGTTCCACTTCCTCTCTCGCCTTTGATGACGTATGTTTCAAATCTTTCACCATTGTTTATATTTACAACCTGAACCTTCTCATTTTCCAATATTCCAGCTGCTTCCATAAGTTCTTCATCAATTGTGATACTTCCAACATAATTTAAATTGGCCTCTGTAACAGTTGCTCTGTGTATCTTTGATTTTAAAACCTCAATCAGCATCCTTTCTATCATACCTCCACAACTATATTGTCGATAAGTCTGGTTGTTCCAACAAACACTGCCAAGGCTATTAATACTTTACCTTCAACCTTTGAAATTGGTTCAAATGTATCATAATTGACAAATTCAATATAATCAATCCTTGTATACTTTTCCTTTAAAATCAAATCTTCCATTGCCTTTTTTAGCTTTGAAACATTCCTTTCGCCTTTTTCAATCAAATCCTTTGCTAAATTCAACGCTCTATACAAAACTGTTGCTGATTTTCTCTCATCACCAGAAAGATATGTGTTTCGCGAACTCATTGCAAGTCCATCCTCTTCACGCACAATTGGGCATGGAACAATCTCAACATCTAAATTCAGGTCCTTTACCATCTGCTTTATAACAACAAGCTGCTGTGCATCCTTTTGCCCAAAATATGCCCTATCAGGGTTTACAATGTTAAAAAGCTTTAGCACAACAGTTGCAACACCATCAAAATGCCCTGGCCTTGACTTGCCACACATAATATCTGTTATCTTCTTGACGGATACAACTGTTTTAAAGTCATCTGGATACATTTCTTTTACTGAGGGATAGAAGACATAATCTACCCCTTCTTTCTCAGCCAAATTTTTGTCTCTCTCAAAATCACGAGGATACCTGTCATAGTCTTCATTTGGTCCAAATTGAATTGGATTTACAAAAATACTCATAATTGTTATATCATTTTGGCTTTTTGATTTTCTAACCAAGCTCAAATGTCCTTCATGCAAATATCCCATTGTTGGAACAAACCCTATTGTCTTTCCTTCCTTTCTAAGTTTTTTGACAATATCTTTCATTTCTTGAATTCTCTCGACAACAACCATCAGTAACTATGCTCCTTTCCTGGAAATTCTCCTCTTTTGACCTCATTAATATATCTGCTCACAGCATCTTTAATTATACTGCCAACTTCAGCATATCTTTTCACAAATTTAGGTTTGAAGTCTTCATACATTCCAAGCATATCATAGCATACAAGCACCTGACCATCGCAATAAGGACCTGCACCAATGCCAATTATGGGTACTTTCACACTTTCTTGAACCTGTTTTGCAACCATTGCTGGAACCTTTTCAAGAACAATTGCAAAAACACCTACCTCTTCAAGCTTTTTCGCATCTTCTATTAACTTTTTTGCTTCTTTTTCCTCTTTTGCACGAAGATCATAGCCACCAAATACATTCACAGACTGAGGTGTAAGACCCAAGTGCCCCATAACAGGAATCTGAGCTTTAATAACAGCTTCTATCTTGTCAATAACATCATCGCACCCTTCTATCTTAACTGCATATGCACCAGCCCTAATTAACCTTCCAGCATTCCTTACAGCTTCTTCAGGTGTTGTATGATAGGACAAAAATGGCATATCTGCAACAACCATCGAATACTTTGTTCCTCTTGCAACAGCCTTTACATGGTGTTCCATATCCTCCATGGTAACTGGAATTGTTGAGTCATAGCCAAGTATTACCATACCAAGTGAATCGCCAACAAGCAAGATGTCAACCATACAGCTGTCAAATAGTTTTGCAAAAGTGTAGTCATAGGCTGTGAGCATGGTGATCTTTTCGCCCTTTTGTTTTTTTTCGAATAGTGTCTTTGTTGTAACCTTGTTCATAACTAATTCCCACCTTTCGATTTAATAAAATCTTGCAATTTCTCACAAGTATCAAATTGACCTCTTTCTCTTATGAGTTCTAACGTCAGTTTCAACAGTTCCAAAAATGTACTCTTTTGGCTATCTGGAAGTACCATATAATGTTTTTCCAAAGTTGAGATATCTCCTCTTGAAGCAGGGCCAGTTAAAGAATTCAATCTATCTTTCAAAAAGTTTTCTAATGAGGCCTTTGCAAGAGGACCTATCATTGAGAATATAATGTCGTCAGATAGTTTTAGATCTTTATAAATGCTGTATGAAAAATTTAAAAGTCCAATTAAATAGTTCGAAGCAATCGTTGCAGCAAGATGATATTTTACTTTATCTTCTTTTTTAAGCTCTATATATTTATTCCCCATTTTTTGAAGTATTATCTTACCAACTTCTTTCCCTTTTTCATCACCTTCCAAAGAAAACATTGCATTGCTTAACTTTTGAATATCTTCTATCTGACCTCTTAATGTCTGCACCGGGTGCAGAGAAAATTTTCCTCTGCAAGACACTTTTATTGCACTCGACAGCAGTGCACCAGAAAGATGAGCAAAAACTTTGTTTTTAGAAAGTTCTTGAGGAAGATTTTTAGAAACTTCTTCAATAGCAGAGTCAGATATGCTAAGAAAAATTACATCACATGACCTAATCAACTCTTCTACAGTTTGAAAAACCCTTGTATTTGTCAAATTGGCAGCTTCTTTTGCTTTTTCATATGTGCGATTGTAAAATCCTGCAACCTCAATGCCCTTGCTCATAAGATAAAAACACATAGAAACTCCTGCTCTTGATGCTCCATAAAAACCGATTTTCATAAAAATTACCTCCTAAAAAATTAAAAAAGGCAGAACAGAGTCTGCCTTTTTTTTGCAAAATGTTATTAAAGTGTAGAAGCAAAGCTTTTTAGCAGTCCCTGTTCTTTAAAAAATCAGGGCAGCTTTCTATTTAATTTTTTAAACAGAAGATAGTCTAAATAGGTATGGTATGGCTCGACATTCTTGTCGATGCCACCTTATATTAATTATACCACAATATCTGAAAAAAAATAGTGTTAGTTTTTTTGTTTAGAGGGTAAAAATAACTATGAAAAAAATGCTTAAAAAAAGAGGTGCGATTGTACGATGAAAAATCAAAAGATAATTGACATGTTAAACGAACAACTGAACAAGGAATTGTTTTCTGCTTATTTTTACACAGCTATGGAAGCTTATTTTGCTTCACAAAATTTAGATGGTTTTGCACACTTTTTTATGGTGCAAACAAAAGAGGAATTAGACCATGCAAGGCTGATTTTTGACTATATTAACAAGATTGGTGGAAGGGTTATTCTAAAAGAATTAAAACAGCCAAAAATAGATTACACATCCCCTACAGAAGTATTTGAGCTGGCACTTGCTCATGAACAGTTTATAACATCTTCTATCCATGAGATAGCAAAAACTGCTCTTGAAGAAAAGGACCTCACAACTCACAGCTTTTTGCAATGGTTTATAAATGAACAGGCAGAAGAAGAGGAGACAATGGACAAGATCTTGAGAAAACTAAAATTTATCAAAGAAGACCCAAGCGGACTTTTGTTTTTGGACAAAGAGCTTTCAACAAGAGTTTACACACCACCTTCAATAATGCAAGCAGAGTAATAAATTAGTATTTGAATTTGTATAATTTTCTGCTATACTATTTGAGTAGAAAAATAATAACCTACACGAAGGTGACCTGTGATGCTTTACACATATATCTGCAATAGCTGTGAAGAAGTCTTTGAAGTAAAAGCATCTATATCAGAGATTTCAAATGGTCTTAAAGTAAGCTGTCCAAAATGTGCATCAGAAGATGTAAGAAGAGATTACTCTCGAATAAACTTTGGAACGTCTGTAGGAAATGGTTCAAAAGGTGAGAGCTGTAGTACCTGTTCAGGTAATAGAGGCTGTTGCGGGAGTTAAAATTCAAAAAAGGTTATTGACAAAGTTGAGAGAGCTTTTTATAATATATATTGCAAAGCCAATGAGGTGCCGAGATGGTGGAATTGGCAGACACGCTACTTTGAGGGGGTAGTGGGCGTTATGCCCGTGCGAGTTCGAGTCTCGCTCTCGGCACCAACTTAAAAAGCAAATAAGGCCCTGCCAAAAAGGGCTTTATTTTTTATGTAAAAAATAAAAATTGCGCGCCCATAGCTCAATTGGATAGAGCATCAGACTACGGATCTGAGGGTTGGGGGTTCGAGTCCTCCTGGGCGCGCCAGATAAATCAAAGGGTTTGAGACTTGAGAAAAATTTACAAATAGCATTTTTACATCTTAACTACATCTACAGAAATAGCTTTTGAATTATCAAAAATTAGTAGTGGAACTAATTGAATATTCATACGATAAATTATGCATAAATAAGACAAGGGAAATGTTGTTTTTGTGTTTCCCTCAAATTTTTATTTCAGGATTGTTTTTCATCCACTCCCAGAACAAGTCCTTTGGAATAAGGATTCTGCGTCCCATTTGTATTTTTTGAAAACCTTTTAAGTCGACGAGTTTTGAAGCCAACTTATAACTCACTCCCGGCAGTTTTGCAATTTCTTCTATGTTATAAGTAAGCTTTTTTAATCTCTTCTTGTACGTCACATGAATTGTTGCTAACCAAATATTTAAGTATCCCCCATGGTCACTACATACATGAATAAATAAAAATAATAATAAATTGAGGTTGTTGAATAAAAGATATAACCATTGTAAGTAAAAATATCCACAGGAGAAATTTAAAAATATCCCCCTTGTGATAAAATTTTAAAATGCAAGAACACAACAAACACAAGGTGGATACAAAACATGACTAAATAGATTAAACCACAAAAGAAAAGATTTTTAAAAATTCTTTTTGCTATAAAGAAAGTAGCTCAATTCTTAAATGTTTCGGGAAAATCAAATAAAAGAGGAAGGCCGAGAAAATTTGAAGTATTTCAATAATAGCGTGTTTGGTTTACAAAGTAAAAAATAATATTACAAGTTTTAGAGAACTTGTGTACAGAATAAATGAAGATGGGGAATTTAGAAGATTGGTAGGGATAGAAAAAAAAAACAGCACTATTCTTATTTTGCGAGGTATGCAGCAATGATAGAAGAAAAATATTTAGCTGATATAAAAAAAATACTAGGCAGTAGCAATAAATCCAGACACAAGTATTTGTGTGGTAGATTTGACACATTTGAGAAGTAGCAAAAATGACAGACATCCAGCGACAGGTGTAAGTGCAGTTTTGGGTTTTTACAAGAGATACAAATTACATTTGCTTGCTACAGGGAAAGATGAAATAATACCTTTAGCGTGGGAATTTTCCTGTCCGAATGAGCATGATAGTTTGTAGAATAGAGCTTTTGTACAAGGCGTGGGCATATGGAGTCACAACAGTTGTAGCAGATGCAGGATATAACAGCGAAAAATGGTTCAAGACAGCTCAGGGGCTTGAGATAAAATTTGCTGCAGGGATAAACAAAAGGAATATGAAAAACAAGGATAATGTAAAAAGTGAATTGAGGGCAGAGAATATGAAGTTACTTAGAACTGGGGAATGGAAAAAGGTATACAGGAAAAGAACAAAGATAGAGAGGCTTTTCAGTAAACTTAAAGGGGAATATAAAATTAGAAAATATGAGATTAAGAGGCTTTAGGACTTATAAAAGGCAGGTAGAGTGGGTATTAATAACTTACTTATTTGAAGAATTTGTTAGGAAATCGGAAAAACGTAAATTTAGTCTTGCTTATGTATGTAATCAATCTTGCTAACCTTATAGATACTTTTATGGCAAAAATATTTATTCAACAAGCTCTTACAACTTTAAAATAAAAGAATGTTGGATTGTTAGTCCATATGAAGAAGACATACTTATTTATCTCTATAAGGAGCCAGTAGGCTGTTTGCCACCTCAAAGGTACAGCTTCAATGATAAAATAAAAGTTAACCTGTTTGATGACTTAGAAATTGATTTTGCAAAAATAAAGGAATATTTGCAGGGTAAATAAAGTCTTTAGCCAAGAAAATTCCCCAGCGCCATTAAATAAAAAAAGGGGCTTTTTTGGATTTTATATGCCCCTTTTTATATTACATTATTTCGCAAGTACATCTTATATTCCAAGATATGTTAAATACTTCTTAGTATTATTTATCATCTCATTAAACAAGTCATTTGCCTTATCTTGGCTCAAACGCTCAATTGCAGGATCATTTAAAAATGCTCTCTTTGCAAGATTTAAATCCTTTTCTAAAGCTGCTTTAACAATTAGCTCTTGGTTGCTGATATGCCTTATCATTATACTTGCTAAATCAGAAGGTAAAGTACCTGCATAAACAGGGCGTACATCATCATGAGTAAAAACAGCATTTGTCTCAACAATAGCACCTAAAGGCAAATTTGGTATTTGTCCCCTGTTTGGTAAATTAACATTTGTAACTAAAGTATCTAAACCTAAAATTGCTTTTATTTGCATAACACCTTCTTCTCCAGAAGGATTCAAAGGAATATCTTTTTTACCTGATGCATATTCTTTGCTAAGCTCAATTAACTCTTCTCTATGCTTTATTCTCCACTCAACAGGTGTCAAATTAAATTTCCACTTTTTAACTGTTTCCCTATCAGTAAGGTAAAGATATGGAACAAATTCAGCTAAATGTCTGTCACCTGCTGCCGCAATGAGTCCAAATCGCCTGAATAAATCAAATTTTACTCTGTTTGCAGAAGCAAAATAATCTTTTTCCCACAGCCCCTTTACTCTTTCAAAACCTTCTTCATAATATTTATCTACAAACTCTTTGTAAAGAGGGAACAAATCAACACTTTTGTATGAAGCCTTGTCAAACCATGTAAAGTGATTTATCCCAAGGACATTTACCTTGATTTCTCTTCTTGAAATTTCCCGGTCTTCATTTAAAAACTCTTTTACAACCTCTGTCAAAAGCTTTTGTGTGCCAAAAACCTCATGGCAGCAGCCAAAAGCCTTTATATTTGGGAATACTTCATAAAGAGTTTTCAAACATATAGCCATTGGGTTTGTATAGTTGATTACCCATGCGTTAGGACAGTTTTTCTTTATTGCTTCAGCAAATTCTACATACATTGGAACAGTCCTCAAACCTCTGATAAGTCCTCCGGGACCTGTGGTGTCACCTACAGATTGGTATATCCCATATTTCTCAGGAGCATGAACATCTGAATGCATCTCTTCAAAAGTTCCTGGTAAAATTGAAATTATAACAAAATCAGCACCATATAAAGCTTCATCTAAGGTTTTTACAGCGACATATTTCCACTTTCCTACAACCTCAGGCTTGCTTGAAAGTTTGTTTCCAATTATCTCATTGTTCTTTGCAGCTTCAAAGTCAATATCATAGAGCCTAACAGTACCAGCCAAATCCTTCTCAAGAGCCAAATCAGTCATCAATCTCCATGCCCAACCACGAGAACCCCCACCAATATATGCAATATTTATTTGTTTTTGTTGCTCTGCTGTGGTATTCAACATAACTCCCTCCTATAATATTTGAAAATTTCAAATACATTATATCACAAAATAGGATAAAATCCAAACAATATTAAGTAAAAAATTGATTTTGTTAACATAATGCTACTTGAGAGTTTTAAGTAATTCTAATGATACAATTCAAGATGGGGTTGACAAAGTAATAAGTTATAGCTTATAATAAAAACAGGCATAGGGGCGTAGCTCAATTGGTAGAGTAGCGGTCTCCAAAACCGTTGGCTGGGGGTTCGAGTCCCTCCGCCCCTGCCATGCGTTGAGACAATTGACTTTGCAGCGTGGAAAAAAGTAGCAGCAAAAATACAACCGACGGTCTCCCCTAATTAGCAAAAAGTGAAAGGGGAGACTTTTTTGATGCCCAGAAAAGGAAAAACTAAGAATGGTAACACATTGTCGTTAAAAGACCTAATTGACCTTTTCATTGATTTTAAGCAGGCTGAAGGACTGCGGGAAAGGACACTTCAGGATTACTTCTACACTTTCAAGGAATTCAGCAAGTACATTGACTTTCACAAACAAATTGATGAACACGCCCTAAAATTAGCTGTAATTGAATTTCTGAAATCCAAAGCAAACAAGCAACCAGCGACTTATAACCGCCCCTATTCGAATCTCCACACATTTTTTGAATGGTGCAAAAGAAATAGCTTCCTATCAGAAAACCCAATCAAAGTTTTGGGACTTAAAAAGAAAAGAGATGAAGGCAAATTAAGGCATGTTGAAGAAAACACCATCAAAAAGCTTCTATCTGTAATTGACGTCAAAACATATGCGGGATTAAGAGACTATGCGTTAATTTTGCTAACGTTAGACACGGGCATAAGACCCAAAGAAGCTTTTGCTTTAACTTTTGAGGACATAGATTTTGAACGGCTTACCGTCACCATTAGGAAAGAGTACTCGAAAACTAACAAAGAGAGGATTCTTCCTCTCTCTCCGCAAACTGCCCAGACCCTTAAAGCTTTGCTTGAAGTCACACCAAAAGATTGGAACAACAGAGTTTTCCACACTGTTGAAGGTAACGAAATGACCATCAACAGATGGGAGAAAAGATTAAGTGAATACAGCAAAAAGATAGGCTGCAAAATCACTCCCTACCAGTTGAGGCACACATTTGCCATAATGTTTTTGAGAAATGGTGGCAATGTTTTTGCACTTCAGTACGAAATGGGACATCAAGACATTAGTACCACCAAAAGATATTTGCAGCTAACTCAACAGGACATAAGACAACAACATACATTAGCAAGCCCAGTAAACAACTTTGTGAAAAGAACAACCAAGGTGAAAAGACTTATTAGCCTTATCAAGAGTTGATAACATAAAGCCTTGTCCCTAACTGTTGGGGCAAGGCTTTTCTTTTAGGTAGACTTGTATCTTCTCTATTGGGCGGTTTAATAGTTTTGCTATCTCTTCAATTGTCTTGCCTTCCTTGTAAAGCTGCAATACCTTCTTCTTCTCTCTGAAGTAGTATTCCTTGCAATGTCCAAAAGAACAATACATTTGCCTTTTGTCGGTTACTTCGAAAAGCCGTCCACAGTAAGCACATTCTCTTAATTTCCTTTGCCCTAATAGGTCGGCAAGGTACTGTTGGTACATTGCAACCAGCAAGTTTTTGGGCATAACTTTCTGTTCAAGCTTATTTTTTGTCCTGTTTAGTATCACCGAAACACGAAAACCATCTTTAAAATAGCGGTTGTTAATTTTGTCCACAATAAGAAGCTTTGCTACTTCAATAGGGTCTTCTAATGACATAGCATAGGAGAACCAACTCCAGTTTTGAGTTTGTAGGTTAAAGCTAACAGCGTGGTTGTTTTTAAATCTTTTCAGTACACCTATGCCTACAAGTCGATGGAATTTGGCAATTCCCCAATCGTCCTCTTTTATCCACTCATTTACCCAATCTGGGAGACAATCAATAGGGACAAGCAATTCTAAATAATCCTTGCCTTTTCGCAAAAAGTCTTCAAAAAACATGTAATCTTCTTCGACAATCTTTTTCAACAAGGTCACAAATATGACCATCCACACAATTTCTTTTTGCCATTCCCAAAATGAAAGTCCTATCGTCGTTGGGTCTTCTTCACTACCTAATTCATACGGGTGTTTTACACTATCGGGGTCGACAACAACATATTCCCATTTGGGCAAGCCATATTGATTGGCAAATTTCAAAATTTCGTTTTTATCGGGCTTTAATTGTGCAAATTTTTGGTACAGTTTTACTTCTCTCTGGGTTATGATGGGGTCAAAAACAGTAATCTTAGCCATTTTTGACACAGGAACCAAATAGGGAGGTTTGGCTTCTTCTCTGCGTGGTATCCCTATCTCATTGGAAGGAAACACATTGTCACTTCTCCACACAAAGCCACCTTCTGGAACAATTGAACGTGCTAAAAACATTTTCAATTCCCCCTAATTGTAACCGAAAAGTCACCGAACTAAAATTGCAATCCGTTACTTACGATTTTACAATGGAATTAGCAACAAAGTCAAGGGGTGAGGTAATGATGACAAGATTAGAACAGTTGAGAAAAGAAAGGAATCTGTCTCAAAGCAAGCTGGGGCTTGCGATTGGGGTTAATCCTAACATCCTTTCACAAATAGAGAGAGGCTGGCGAAAACCCTATCCCAAGTTGTTGCAGTCTTTGGCAGCGTATTTCGGTGTGCCTATAGAGGAAATCGCAAACCCAGACGGTAGCTTAAAAGAGGTGGATAGCAAAACCGCATAAAAAAAAGTGGCTTGAAGCCACCTAAATGAACAAGTAATTAATCCCCTTTTGATTTTGATTGTAACACAACCAAATGTCAAATGCTTTCTGAAACTGCAATAAGTTTTCAAACATGAAAGGAGGCGTCCTTATGGTCTTCAAGGTTTACAACAAATGTTTAGGACGTGAAATTACTGCAGGACACTTCAATTCAAAAACAAAAATCTTTTACAAAGCGGTCTCTACTCACAGCAAGTTACTTGTCCTAAATGCGTATGGAATCGAAAAGTGCGTTGTTGAAGAACTCAAGGAAAGAGGTTGCAAGCTGATACAGATTGAAGAAATTAACATGGGTAACATGTATGAAATTGACTTTGACAAATTTATTGAAAAAGCTATCTTGCGTACATTTGGTAATTCCACAGAACAGTATTACCTACCATTGAAATATTTCACCAAGGCAGAGAAAGCTTCCTAACTTCTTTTTAATGCTGCCCTATTCGGTCATCGGTAGGGCGGCTTTATGGATTAGAAAGACATCGAACAAAACCAATTAGGAGGTGTTTTGGAATGCAAATGCAAGAGATTGTCAAAGAAATTAAAAGCAAAATCGACATTGTTGATTACATTGGGAGATACTTGCAATTAGAGAAGGAAGGTAGCAGTTACAAAGCTTTGTGTCCCTTCCACCCTGATAAAAACCCATCGTTTTATATCAAGCCCAGTGAACAGTTTTTCAAGTGTTTTGGTTGCGATACCAAAGGCGACGTTATTACGTTTGCTATGAAGTATCACAATATTGACTTCAAGGAGGCGATAAGAATGTTGGCTGAGGAAATAGGCTTGTCTATTGGCAGCAAGCAAACAGAAGAAAACGCACAAAAAGAAAAGCTTTCTATCGACCAGATTATAGCATACGTGGAGACCTGCCATCAATATGTATGTTTGACAAGTTACTTTGCTGATAGGGGAATTCCAGCTTCTCTAATTGACAAATACAAACTGGGCTTTGATGTGGAAAACAACGCAATTGTACTACCTATCTTCCAAGGCGGGCAGATAATAAGCTATGTGCGTCGCAATCTTGATGATAACAAGCCACGATATGAATTTCCTAAAGGCAGCAATGCAATACCATTCAATGTTGACTTGCTGAAAGATGAACAGCAAACTAACGTCTTCATTGCTGAGGGAATATTTGACGCATTGACCATTGAGGCAGCAATTGAACAACCAGCAATAGCCTTGAACGGTTGTGAAAATCAAAAAGAGTTTTTGCAAGTGCTAAACCAAATCAAACCCAAAGGCAAGAAATTTTACATTCTGTTTGACAACGACGAGGCAGGATTGAAGGCTGCAAAACAACTGTTTGATAAGATGAAAAACCAGTATGAAGTAGCTATATGCAGTTGGGAAGGAGTATCTTACAAAGACGTCAACGAATTTTGGGTGGCTAATCCCGAGGAATGCACAAAGTTTTTGAAATGGCAGCTTAAATCGGCTTTTTATCCCTATGCACTCATTAATTTTGCTGCCGTGTATGTTGACTTCATCAAGTCTGAGAAGTTTAAAGCTATTGCCACAGGATTTAAGCAATTAGACGATGTGCTAAATGGCGGTTTTGTAATAGGCAACCTATATGTCTTTGGTGCAAAACCCAGCGTCGGCAAGACTACTTTTGTCTTACAGTTAGTCGACAATTTGTTGCAGCAAGGTTATGAATGCGTCTTCCTATCTGCCGAAATGTCAAAAGAAGAGATTTTGACAAGGATTTTCTGTCGTGAATATGGTCTTAAGAAGGCAAACGTCAAAGTACCTGCATTCGATTTTTACCGCAAACTTAGAACAAGAACAGCAAGCAATGAAGAACTGCAAGAGTTTATGTCCGTTATGCAAGACTACATCAAACGTTATGCTTTTGCACTTCACATTTTAGAAAGTCAAAAACTTGATGAGGTCTATTATATCCTTGACCATTTGCAAAAACCCATATTATTTGTTGATTACTTACAGCTTTTGCAACCAGCAAAACCATATCAAAGCGATAAGCAAAGAGTTGACCTGATAATGCAAGAGTTGTTTGAAATCAAAAACAAGTTTTTAATCCCAGTTGTCGCTATCAGCAGCTTGAACAGGGAAAACTATGACAAAGACGACATGACAGCATTCAAGGAATCTGGGGCAATTGAATATGGAACAGCAGCCGCTTTCCTAATGAAAAGAGATGAAGACAAACCTATTCACGATGACTACAAAGGCAATGGTTACACAATCAAATTCAATTGTGTCAAAAACAGATATGGCAGCATAGGAGAAGATATAACAATGCGTTTTTGGGGCGGCATATACCTATTCGAGGAAATAGCCGACGACAGAAGCTTATAATTCATCATACGCTGCCTTGTACGGGAATCGGCAAGGCGGCGTTGTAAAACAAAAACTACAGATAGGAGGGATTACAATGATGAACAACCAAAACAATGAGAACTTTTACATCACAGACGCAAACTTACCTATCAACATCTTTTCCCTACTGGAAGATAGCATACAACCACGGCAAGGGCGAGAATGTAAGCTTGTTTATGAGTATGAAACAAACGATGGCGGTAAAGTCCAGATTGGTACAAACTACTACATGCTAACACCAGCCGACATAAACACATTATACATCTTGACCACTTATAGGCAGGAAACAGGACAAAAAGGTGATACCTTTGAAATACCGCTAAAGTACATCATGAAAAAGCGAGGATTGGATGTTACACAATCAGAAAACGTTAAGTTAGTCTTGCAATCACTTGACCGTTTAATGATGACAAAGATTTTTGTAGAAAGATACGGTTATATCAACGAAAAGACGTTTAGGCGAGATGTGGCAAAATTTATACTGTTGCCTTCCTATAGGATATCGCAGAAAGGCAGCAAAGGACGTGGATATAAAACAAAGTTAACTGTCACGCTTGCCAAAGAAATTTGCTACAACCTTGACAATGGCTATGTTGCACGTGGTGATTTGGACATCGCTAAACAGCTTGTTAAACACAAGATAGCACATAGACTTTACCACTTCCTAATGGGCAAATGCACACGCAACAAAACTTATAAACGCAATTTTGCACAGTTTGTGCAACAAGATATTTGCCCAGAACTACCATTAGAGGAAGGCAAGGAAAAGGTTATAAACGCACTTATAAGGCTGGAAAGTATGGGGCTAATATCATACAGAATCGAGAAAGACATTGTTTGCATAAATATACGCAAATAATCGCATAATTATGCACAAAAAGGGCACTGGTATCAGCTGGGAAAATCGTAGTATGTACCTACAAAAAATCGTAGTATGTACCTATAAAAAATCGTAGTATGTACCTGCAGAAAATAGTAGGGAAGAAAATGGTAAATGCAGTTAGGACAAGGGTTTGCGGGTACAAAAACGGGTAAAATTAAAATTAAAATTAAAAGAGAGAGTTTACAACTCTCTCTATTAGAAAAAAGTTGGATTTAAATTTTTTGCATATTCCTGCCGTTGTATAAACTTGAAGGCAAAAATTAGCAACCAAAGAGGGGTGGTATCTCACATGCGACCATGGGATTGGCTTTCCCTAATTGAAGAGGCTGCTGAAAATTCCAAAAGCAATGTTGGTGTTGCTGCCAGCTTGCCGACGCTTGCGGTTAACGAGGAAGGCAGGGCTGCTGCAACGCTGGATAACCGAGTTAACCCAGCAAAAGCAGCAAATAAGCAAGTTAACCGACGATACACTATAAAGCTAATGACCGACCTTGAGATAAGAGAGTTTGCCAAAAAACAAAAGCCTTCCTATTTTGCAAGGCTGAAAAAGAAGGCTTATGAAAAACAACTTTGCAGTAAAGAAGGGCACTTTTGGGCTATGCTGGAAAGGTTATCACAAGAGTTTGCAAAGAAGAAGCCCAATGAATTTGACTTGCAGCTTTGGACAAAGTTCGTCAAGTATGCACAGCGAGACTGGGAAATCGAAAAGCTACAGTCTTCCCTAAATGCAAAGTGTCCTGTATGTGGCAGCAAAGATTTTGAGTTTGCTGAGAAAGGACAGGAAAAAGGCTTTGTGTGTTTGCCGTGTTTAAAAGCAATGGGCAGGGTTGAATTTGTAGCTTGTGTGTCAATCGAAAATGATGTGCCAGAGTGGAAAAATCGTATAACGTTAGGGACAGGGAGACTTATTCCTAACAGCTTGTGTACACGTTGCGGTGAATCCTTCAAATGGTTTAGCAACGATGAATGGGAAAGGTGGCTATGTAGCGGCTGCGGGGAAGAAGCTTTGCCAGCAGAAAGCCAGTAGAGAAATTTCATAGAAGGCTTTTAAAACGTACAGGAAAGGTCGGGACATATAAAATATGTCCCTTTCATTTTGTATTCAAAAGAAATCGGTTTCAAATAGGGTATGTGGGTATGCCGTGCTATTGTGGACTTTGTGAGGACAAAGACGACTCATCCCCAGCTATTGCAAGGTATCCCCAATATCGTGGTCTCCATTGCAGGTTTGGGACGGTACGCTTTATTCCATCCTAATTACTTTTTGCCTATGACACTTTGTCATTGCACATTCATAACAACGATATGACAAAATTCGACATGCAGACTTTTCACGTGGTATAATCAAATCAAGAACATAAGGTTGAGGTGGTTTAAGTGCATTTCTATGATTGGGAAGAATTGAAGCGTGAATTCATGATAGGCAACTACAGAACGCTAAAAGAGTTTGCACAGGAAAAAGGCGTTAACTATGGAGTGTTGAGAAACAAGGCAAGGGATTGGTTGAAAGAAAAGCAGCAAGTTAACAGAGAGAAGAACCAGCTTATTTTTGAGAAGACTCTCCAGCAGCAAGTAAAAAAGGCTGCCGATTACAATACATGGCACGTTGAGATTTGGAATGAGTTTTTGCGGCTTGTTTGGACAGCCCTTCATGATGAGAAGACCATTAAGACCAAAGAAGGCAAGTATAACGTGTATGTGCTTGAGAGGTTGGCAAACATCATGGAAAAAGCACAGAAGGGGCAGCGTTTAGCGTTAGGACTGGATGAGAACAAAGAAGACCAAAGCGAACAACTTCTTAGCAGGATTAGAGAAATTGTCCAAGCACTCCATGAACCAGACGAGACTTCTGTTGTAAACTAAGTTTGCAGCCAAAGGAGTGTTAATAACAAATGCAGCAGACAAAAACTTTAAAGCTTGACAACGCACAAAGGCAGCTTCTAATTGCCGACAACTTAAAGCTTGTGTATCACGTTGCAAACAAGTTTATGCCATGTCCTAAGGGTTACATGTATGAAGTTGACGATTTGATTTCTGAGGGTTACTTTGGTTTGGTTGTGGCAGCTAAAAACTTTAATCCCAGTTTAGGAGTAGCATTCTCAACCTATGCTTGCAAAGTGATTGAAAGCAAGATAAAAAGAAGCTTGTCAAAATATAAGCTATCTTCTGCCATATCTTTGGACAGTCCAGTATCAAAAGAACCAGAAGAGGACACATCAACAATTGGTGATGTAATCTCAGATGGTTATTCAGTTGAAAGGGAAGTAATCAGAAAAGACACTCTACAGAAGCTACAAAGGTATTTTGATACTTTGACCGATGAGGAAAAAGAGAGAGTTTTATATTACGTCTCCACAGGAAAAACTCCACCTGCCAGCGATAAGGTGTTTAGAAAAGCAAGAAGAAAGATAATAGCCAAAATGAGACAAGAACAGTTTGAGGCAGACCTTGACGATTTGACAGTATTCATATCCTGTCCAGCGGTGCACATAGCAAGTGGTAGTAATTTTGGCTATTCACCAGTTGAGGCAACTGTTATTGATAGAGAGGAGAAAAGAAAACAGCTTGAGGTTTTGTCTTCAATTCCACAGTTGGACAAGCTGAGGGTTTTAAAGCAACAAGGCGAACAGGACAGGATGAAGCTTCTTGCTGCCAAATGGGAAGTTGAAGAGTTTATTGAAAGGCACATCGACAAGCTGTCAATCAACCACATCAAACTTCTTCAGGACTACTTTGTTTGGTGCTATTCACATTTGGCGATGGTTCAGAAGTATGGTAGCGGCTACAAAGCCCAAATTAAGCGTGCAGTCCAAAAGTTGATGGGATGAAAGGGCGGTCTAACTTGGAACATCCCAACAAGACGTGGAATTTTACATCTTTTTACGCTTTGAACCACACCTAAAAGCTTGTCATCCATCGAGAAACCTAATATTGCGGGTTTTTGACATCTGCATAATGTAAAATAAGGAATGGGGCAGCCTTGACCATTCTTGAAAGCTTGTCGCAGCTGACAAATCCCTATGTGGCAGCATTTCAAGTTTTACGCATGCTAAGAAATGATAAGGAAACAATGGAAAAGATTTAAAGGGACAAAATGTCCTAATAAATAAAAGGAAACAATGGAAAAGCTATGAATGTCCATACAAAGAAAACAAGCGTGGTTTGTTGACCACGCTTTAAAACAGTATCACTTTACACTCAAGAATATTCCAATAGGCTTTGCTGGTTACTTTCACTATAGCTTTATGCTTTGCAGTATGCAATAGAGAACTATGTTTTGCAGCACCAAATCAAGAGAACATGCTAACAAATGCTAACATCTCAGGGTGTCGAAATTCACGACATCCTGAAAGCTATCCCGAGATTTCCGAGTCCCTAAAAAAGACGCATCTCTGATTTGGGAAGTCATCTCATAGGGATAGGGTATTGCAAATCTCTGCAGCTTTTCAATCAGGACCAGCGGGCTGGGGCTTGCATATGCGACCGCAAGTTTTTAAAAATTTTTGGGAATGAAAAATAGCATTTTAAAACACAGTGTTATTCATAGTTGCACTTTTACCAGTCAAACCTTTTTGATAGTTTACAAAGTTGTTAACTTTGTGTGCTTGTATGCGTTTAAAAATGTTTAAGGTTTGCGAGGTATCCTTAACTTGCGGATACCACACTGTTTGTTGCTGTTAACAAACGACGAAATTCGTTGTCTGTTATCAAGCAAGGTGTGTTACTAAGTTTTACTAAGCTTTCTATTTTGGATTAAACAGAGGAGATAACAAAAGGGGGGCGTGAAATTCAACATCCCCGTAATCTAATCCTTGCAGGGATGGGATATTTCATCCTACCCGCAAGCCAATCCATTTTTGTGCGTTGTGAGAGCTTTTAGAGGGCTTTGAAGCGAAAATAACGACCACAAAGCCAGAAAATACTTGTCGTGTCCCCTAATTGCAAAACTAACAGCACACATAGAGAACAAAAAAGCGGTATTGACTGATTGTTGATGAGAAGGTATAAAGTAATTACCAGCACAAATTGACAAACTGTCTGATGAAAAGTGGGAAGACCGTCGGTGAAAAATAGGGAATATGGTCAAGCGTGTTAGCTGCTAAATGGTAGAATATCCCATGCCGAAAAATCAAGGATTTGCGGGTGTTAGGAGGTTAAATGTAAAATTCTGGTCTCCAAAACCGTTGGCTGGGGGTTCGAGTCCCTCCGCCCCTGCCATTAAAGTTTGCCACTGAAATTAGAATAGGGAATAAGTTAAATGTGAACTAATTCTCTATAAAGTCAAAATATAAAAGGGGCTGCAACTCTTTATTTATTAGTTAACAGCCCCTTTAGTTTTTGGCTAAAAATCAAATTATCTCAAATTTATTCCTCTAAAATTCTCTCTGCCTCTTCTCTGTACGCATCCATTACGTATGGAATACCTGATATCTTAGCAGCGTCTTCTGTGAGTGCAATCAAATCCTTTCTTGAGATTGTAGAGATTCTGAAGTTCCTTGACCCTGCCATAAGCTGCTGTAGACCTGTTTTGAACTTTTGCACAAATGTATAAATTCCAACTGCACCAAGCGGAATGTTCTTCATCTCATCACCGTATTTTTCTTTAAGCTCTTCATATGTGATAAATATCTCTTCTGGTGTTGTACCATACTTAGAAACTGTCTTTGGCAAATTACCTTCTTTGAGCCACTTTTCAATGTTTTTGCCTACCATTCCTGGTATCATTAGTGCTCTTCCCATACAAACAGCTTTTACATATGGTGCACCCATTGCAATTGCCTTGAATACACCATCTTCGGTTGAAAAACCACCTGCAATTGCAAGGTCAGGAACTCTGAAACCTCTTTTAGTAAGCTTCTCGGCAAACTGATATGCCAATGCTTCTAAGTAAAATGTTGGAATTCCCCATTCATTCATCATTGGCCACGGGCTCATGCCAGTACCACCTGGTGCACCATCTATTGTTATCAAGTCAAGCTTTGCCTCAGCACCAAACCTTAATGCCATTGCAAGTTCAACAGCTGAATATGCACCAGTTTTTAAAGTGATTCTTTTAAATCCAAGACTTCTAAGTCTTTCTATCTCTTTCAAAAAGCTTTCTTTCTCAACAAAACCAAGTCTTGAATGTCTTTCAAATTCTCTTAGGGCACCTTTCTTGAACGCCTCTTGCACTTCTTTCAAAGTTGGGTCAGGAAGAACTACATAACCTCTTTTTTTCAGTTCAAGAGCTCTTTCAAGGCTTTTTAACTTAATCTCTCCACCAATACATTTTGCGCCTTGGCCCCATTTGAGCTCGATTGTGTCAAGCCCATGCTTTTCAATGACATACTCTGCAACACCAAGACGTGTATCTTCAACATTCATCTGAACAAGTATCTCGCCCCAGCCCTCGTAAAACCTCTTGTATGTAGTAATTCTCCTGTCCATTTCAGGAGATTTCTTGACTTTGCCATCTGATGTGAGTTCAAGCTCTGGGTCAACCCCACAGACATTTTCACCACAGACAAGAGTAATGCCTGAAATAGCGGCACCAATCGCAAAATGTTCCCAGTTTTTGCGTGCAATCTCTGTTGACCCCAGCGCACCTGTGAATATCGGAACCTTCATTTTTACCTTCTTTTCCCAACCGTATTCAGTTGTTGTGTCAACGTTTGAGAAGATTGCTGTGTCAGGATTTGCCTCAACCCCTTCAGGAAGGCCCTTTGCACCAACTGCATAACCTTGGATGTTTAAATGTGAATAGTCGACAGGATAATTTTTGTTAGCTCCTGCTGTCACCTCACCAAATGGTCCAGGATATAGAACCTCTCTTCCTCTAAATGATGCTAAAAAAATCTCACAGCCTCCTTCGCAGCCATCAAGACACCTTGTACAAAGTCCTGACATGGGAACAACATCTCTTGAACGGTTAAATGTACCAGTTGCCTCGTTCGCATTAGGCCTTCTTAGGTTCACTTTAACCATCCTCCCTTCCTACATTGTTGAGTTATATAACATTAATAAGTAGTTGTATTAAATCATAGATCTATACTAAGTAAAGCTAACATTGTTGCGCCAATTTTTACCAACGGTAAAAGTGTTCTCATAATGGGGATTTTGTATTCTCTGATTGTATATCTTATTTTGCCTGAGGGTCCAGTTGGAATCTCATTTACATAATCAACCTTTATGGAAATGTCGCCAAACTTATTTTTTATACTCTTTACAAATTGTTCTACTTCTCTTTCATCAAATCTTTTTCCTTTTACAATCTTAAGTGTCATATTATCTAAATCATGCTGAATGAGCTGATACTGTAGCACTCCCTCCATCTCTCTTGCTAATATGTTAAAGAAATGACTATCATAAATTTCACCGCTTTTTGCCACAAAAATCTCGTCTATCCTACCATCTATTTCCTTGATAGTAGGAAAACCTATCCCACAGTCACACATCTCGTCATCCAAAGTTACAACATCTCCAAGCCGATACCTCAGCCTTGGCATTACATAATTGTGAAGGTCTGTCACTAAAATAGCTTTTTTGTTTCTATCTTCCACACCTTCAATATCGACAAACTCATAATAGCCTGTTAGAGTCATCAAATGCATCTTACCTTTTCTACATTGATAGGCAATAATACCTCCATCTCTTGCACCATATTCATTTATCACAGGACATCTGAAAACCTCTTCTATCAAATCTTTCTGGTATTCATATAAATTCTCTGCTGTTGTAACAACACCTTTTAGTTTTAATTTGAGCTCTATCTTATTCTCCTTAATAAGGCTTGCAAGTTTATAAGCAGCCGAAGGATAAGCGTATATAAAGGAAGGTTTGTATTTTTGAATCTTCTTAGCTATATTTTCTATATTTCTTTCATTTATCTCCCAAGATGAGATTATCAGTCTATTTTTCAACACAAGCTCTTTAAGTTTGTCTTTAAAATTCTTTGCATTTTCAATATCATTTAAGGACGCCCAAAGCATAAGACACCTGTCGCCAATATTAATCCCCCACCATGAAAGTCCCAAATACCTTGCTGCCTCGTACCACTCAACTGTCTCCCTGTCTATGTAAAACTTCACAGGCTCACCTGTAGAACCACCTGTTTTGTTGAGAATACAGTGGGATAAATTTGCTTTGTCAGACAAATACAAATCTCTATTTTGGTTGAACTCTTTTTTCTCTAAGATAGGAAATTCAAGCAAAGCGTTTTCTGGTTCAGTCATAATTTTTTCTCTCAAATATTCAAACTTTTTGTACGCTGGGACATGCTCTAGACAAAAAAGAAGTAGTTTTTTTAACTCTTCCTTCTGGATGTTTTCTATCTCCAATTTACTTTTTGATTGATTATTTCTCAAAATATTCAATTTTTTTCTAATCCTATTACCTTTGAATAATTCCATTAAAGGAAAGAATACATTTCTAATTAGTATTGCAAATATATCCATGGTATAACTCCCAACTTGAGTGCTTTTTACTATTCAAATTATATCATATTGTTTCAAAGACTAACAATAGATAAAAAACTTTTAATCTAAATTTTATTTAAAGTAAACAAAAAAGCCTCTTAACCATTTGTCAAAAATAGTTAAGAGGCCCCATCTTTATTTACATTTTTTCTGGAGCATCAACACCCAAAAGTGTCAGCACATTTTTAATTACAATCCTTACACATTCGACAAGTGAAAGTCTTGTATGCATTAACTCTTCGTCTTCATTTTTTACCCTACATGCATTGTAAAAAGCATGAAAAATTGAGGCTAAATCTAAAAGGTACTTTGTAACCCTGCTAACATCTAAATTGCGTGCTGCAATCTCTATCTCTTCTGGAAGCTCCAAAAGTTTTTTGAGAAGCTCAAGCTCTTCCTCTTGCTGCAAAAGCTCAAGTTTTATCTTATCTCTATTTAATACAATCCCCTCTTCAGAAAGAGCCCTTAATATTCCACAAGTTCTCGCATGAGCATACTGCACATAGAATACAGGATTGTCAAGTGTTTGCTGTGTTACAAGGTCTAAATCTATCTCAATGTGCGTGTCAGCTGACTTTGTGTTGAACATAAACCTTGCAGCATCCTTACCAATTTCTTCTATTAAATCAATAAGCGTAATAGCTTTACCTGTCCTTTTTGACATTCTCACTATTTCTTTGCCACGAACAAGCCGTACAAGTTGCATAAGGATTATAACAAGCCTTTCAGGGTCAATCCCAAGTGCTTTCATTGCAGCCTTCATTCTTGGGACATGTCCGTGATGGTCTGCTCCCCAAATATCAATTACAATGTCAAACCCTCGTTTCTCAAACTTGTTTCTGTGGTAAGCGATGTCAGCTGCAAAATACGTGGGTATTCCATTTGTTCTTATCAAAACCTCATCTTTTAAGTTTTCATCCAACTTTGACGCAGCAAACCAAACAGCTCCATCTTTTTCATAGGTAAAACCGTGTTTTTTCAAATCCTCAATTGTCTCGTAAACCTCACCACTTTCATAAAGACTACTTTCATGAAACCAAACATCATATTCAATACCATACTTTTGCAAGTGTTCCTTCATAAGAGCAATATTTCTTTTTAATGCAAACTCCACAAGTTTTCTTCTTTTCTCTTCAGATGGTAAGCCTTCTAAGTCATCCCCATTTTCATTTAAATACTCCTTTACTCTTTCAATTATATCATCACCATGATAACAGTCCTCAGGAAGCTCAATATTTTCACCTTTTAGCTGTCTATATCTTATCTCAAGGCTCTGTCCAAATTTTTCTATCTGGTTGCCTGCATCGTTTACATAAAACTCTTTTGTAACTTTATACCCTGCCCATTTTAAAAGGTTTGCAAGACAGTCGCCAAGCGCACCGCCTCGCGCATTTCCCATGTGCATAGGTCCTGTTGGATTTGCCGAAACAAACTCCACCATTACCTTTTTGCCATTTCCAATATCTACCCTACCGTAACCATCACCTTCAGAAAGTATAACATCTACAACTTTGTAAAGCCACTCCTTTTTGAAAAAGAAATTGATAAAGCCTGGCCCTGCAACTTCTACTTTTTCAATCAAAGTGTTTGTCAGGTCAATATTATCTACAATGTTCTGAGCTATTTCACGTGGGTTTTTTTTGAGTTTTCTCGTAAGCTCCATTGCAATGTTGGTTGCAAAATCGCCATGAGCTTTTTCTTTTGGTTTTTCGATCATTATTGGAGGAACAACATCGTTTAGCTGAAATATGCCCTTTTCAACGCAAGTATTTATAGCCTTTTCAATGGTATCTTTTATCTGGTCTTTTGCAAATTTTACTAAATTCAATTTTTTACACCTGCCTCTTTTATTTTGAGTAAAAAGTCGTTCTCAGACATCATATGCGAATCTAAATCTATGGCATACTCAACAAAAACTTCTCCACCATTCTCTGTTAAATCCACTTTCATCTTTTTTGTGTACACACCTATCATTATCACACCGTCTTCAGTGATATATGTTGATATATGCCTTTTACCCGGCTCAAAAATAAGGGTTGAAGTAACATCGCCATAGCGAATTAATGTTATATGGTTTGGCTGAATCTTAAATGTAGTAGTTGTACCTTCAAGCCCAGTAAGCTCGCTTTCTTTATATGTCACATAAAAGCTTTCACCTTTTTTATAAAACGTACCTTCTGTAAAAAACTCTATGCTATTTTCAAGGCTATTTATGGGGTACTCTTGGGTGCCCTTAACAAAAATCAAAACGTCTTTTTTCATACTTTCACCCCAAAAACCATTGGTTTTAATATTTTTCTATATCAATCTTTTCTTCACATTTTATCTTTTCATTTAAGAATATTGAAGCAACTGCTTCGAACTTTTTTAAATTGTCACTTGCATAAAAATAATATGTTGGCTCGTCATCTAAGGTATTTAACATATCATTTTGTTTTAGTACATCATATGTTTGTTTTGCTGTCTCAAGCGCAGGGTTTATCAAAGTTACCTCTGGTAAAATCTTCTTTATGACATTTTGTAAAAATGGATAGTGTGTACACCCTAAAACAAGGGTATCTATTCCCTTTTCTTTGAACTCTTCTAGATATTCTTTTGCAACAAGGTATGTTACCTCTTTGTCAATCCATCCTTCCTCAACAAGCGGCACAAATAGAGGACAGGGCTTTGAAAACACACTTATATTAGGGTCGTACTCTAAAATCTTTTTCTCAAAAGAACCGCTTGCAATTGTCCCCTCTGTTCCAATTACACCAACCTTTTTATTCCTTGTTGCCATAACTGCAGCTCTTGCCCCTGGCTCAATAACAGCAATTATAGGAATATCAAATTGGCTTTTTAAAAACTCATATGCATAAGCAGAGGCTGTATTGCAAGCAACAACTACAATCTTGACATTTTTTGAAAGTAAAAACCTTGTATTTTGCATTGCAAACTTTGTCACTGTCTCTTTGGACTTAGACCCATAAGGGATCCTTGCCGTATCACCAAAATATACAATGCTCTCATTTGGCATGAGATTTACAATCTCTTTAAATACTGTAAGCCCGCCAAGGCCTGAGTCAAATATCCCAATTGGTCTTGTATCCATAGGCTTTAACCCTCTTTGCTATATTTTATGCTTTGTTTTTGTTGGTTCTTTTCAATTGCAAGTTGTATGAGTCTGTCAAGAAGCTGAGGATATGGTATACCGCTGTACTCCATCAGTTTTGGATACATAGAAATACTTGTAAAGCCAGGGATTGTATTTACTTCATTGAAATACACCTTGTTAGTATCTTTGTCAACAAAAAAGTCTATTCTTGCCATACCACTACACTCAAAAAGCTTGTAAATCTTAATAGCAAGCTCCTTAATCTCATCCTCTACCTGCTTTTCAAGTTTTGCAGGAATGATTAATTCTGATGAGCCATCTATATACTTTGCTTCATATGAATAAAACTCCCTCGAAGGCACTATCTCTCCCAAGGCTGACACAAAAATTTCGCTATTGCCAAGCACTGCACACTCAATCTCACGTGCATTTATAGCCTCTTCGATCAAAATCTTGGTATCATACAAAAATGCTTCGTGGATTGCCAAAATCAGCTCGTCTTTGTCTTTTGCCTTTGAAATCCCAACTGAGGAGCCCGAATTTGCAGGCTTTACAAATACAGGATACGAAAACTCACTTTCAATCCGTCTGATGAAATACTCCTTTTTGGAAAGATACTCATCTTTGTAAATCACTAAAAAATGGCCCTGTGGAATCCCCTCTAAAAGAGCAAGTTTCTTGGCAAAAGCTTTGTCCATGCAGAGCGCTGATGACAACACTCCACACCCAACATATGGAATACCAGAGAGTTCTAAAAGGCCTTGTACAGTACCATCCTCACCATTTAATCCATGCAATACAGGAAATACAACGTCAATGTCAATAAAGGTAGCTTCACTATCTTTTATCTTCACAAGCGCTTTTTTAGTCCTGTCTGGTGAGATAAAACATTCAATTGAATACATTGTCCATTTGCTGTCTAAATCTTCTATCTTACCTGTGTACAAAAGCCATTTTCCTTCTTTTGTAATACCAATTGGTATTATCTCATATTTTTCCTTGTCAAGGTTTTGCATAACCGATTTTGCAGAGATTATCGAAACTTCATGCTCTGTTGAAACTCCACCGAACAAAACTGCAACCTTTAATTTGGTCATCTTACGAATTACCTCCACAAATGTGCTTTTTGCAAATTTATAATATTCATATTCATAGATTCTTCAATTTTATTACACTTAAGCAATAAGCAATCCTGTATAAAAAACTACAAACCCAGATATTCTTTTACCTCAGAAAGTATATTTTCAAGAGTCTTTGCATCCTTGCTTTCTGCATATATTCTAATCAAATCCTCTGTACCAGAGGCTCTTACCAGAAACCATGACTCGTCCTCTAAAATAACCTTTAGTCCATCTCTTGTCCTGTACTCTAAACATTTAAGTCCGGCTATACTGTCTTTTCCAAAATTTTTTACTCTTTCCAATGCTTCTTGTTTTTTGCTATGTGTGGTTCTAACATCAATTCTTTTATTATATAGCTTTCCATACTCAGATTCAATTCTATCTAAAATCTCTCTTGGAGATTTTTGAAGTTTTGCAACCGCCTCTGCCACCAAAAGGTCAGCTAAAATCCCATCCTTTTCTGGTACATGCCCTTTTATAGAAAGTCCACCTGATTCCTCACCACCAATTAAAGCATCCTCTTTCATTAGACACTCTGCAATGTACTTAAACCCAACTGGTGTTTCAATGCATCTCATACCATGTTTTTGAGCAATCTTGTCAATCATAGATGTTGTTGCAACAGTTCTGGCAACAGACGAAGCCTTGCCTCTTGTGTTAATTAAATAATCTGTTAACATAAATATCACTTCATTTGCTGAAATAAACTGACCGTCAGGGTTTACAACACCAAACCTGTCAGCATCACCATCTGTTGCAAGCCCTAAATCAAACTCCTCTGTCTTTATAATCTCAAGCAAATCCTTCATATTCTCTAAATTTGGCTCTGGCAAATGACCACCAAAAAGTGGGTCACGCCAGTTGTTTATAACCTTTACCTCACACCCAAGCCTTCTTAGCGCCTCGTCAATATACCCTATCCCACAACCATACATGGGATTTACAAGCACTTTTAGTTTTTTGTCCTCAAACGCTTTTTTGTCTATCAGATTTAATATGTCATTCAAATACTCTTCTTTGTAGTCAAAGTACTCGATGAGATCTTTGTCAGGATTTATGTCTTTTAGACCTTCCTTTTGAAGTCTCTCAACATTTTTTATTATCTTATCAGTAATTTGTGTATTCGCTGGACCACCATAATGAGGTATAAACTTTATTCCATTGTAATAATATGGATTGTGGCTTGCTGTTATCATAATTGCACCGCTTGCTCCTTTTTTCACAACTGCATGTGCAACAGCGGGCGTTGGAATCGGATTATTTGAAAAAAGTACATGGATAGCATTTGCACTCAAAATATCAGCACAAATTTTTGCAAAGTTTTCTGAGTGAAATCTATAGTCATAACCAATGATTATTTTCGGATTTTCGTAAGTTTCCAGGACATAATCCGAAATGGCTTGAACAACAATTTTCACGTTGTCAAAGGTAAAGTCGTCTGCCATAATCCCTCGCCAACCATCTGTTCCAAAGGTTATTTTTTTCATTTTCATTTTGGCCCCCTTTTTAAAAAAATTGGACAACTATATTATAATATAGTTTAAAATTTTTACAACAAACAAAAAAGATGGCCTGCGCAAGCCTATCTCCCAACTTTGCTGCAGCCATCTTCCTAAAACTCTCTTTTTTTGTCCTTTTCAAAGTTTACATCTCTTATTCAGAAGTATTTAAATACTTTTCAATCTTCTTTTTTACACGTTGCAGAGCATTGTCAATTGATTTCACATCTTTGTGAATCATCTCAGCAATTTCTTGATAGCTCCTTCCTTCAAGGTATAGGTTTAGAACCTTGTACTCAAATGGACTTAGACACCCTGTGATGACATTTAAGGCGTTTTCAAACTCCTCCTTTGTAATCATAACCTCTTCCGGATCAGAGATAAAAGAGTTAGCAATTGTGTCAAGCAAAGTCCTCTCGTCATTCTCTTCATAAACGGGTTTGTTCAGTGATATGTACGTGTTAAGAGGTATATGCTTTTGCCTACTTGCTGTCTTTATTGCAGTTATCACCTGCCTTGTTATACAGAGCTCTGCAAATAACTTAAAGGCAGGATACTTGGTCTCATCAAAATCACGTACAGCTTTAAAAAGCCCTATCATGCCTTCTTGATAAATGTCATCCTTTTCAGCACCAATTAAAAAGTACATTCTACACTTTGCCTTTACAAGGTTTTGATACCTATTTAAAAGCTCTTCTGTAGCCTCTTTGATACCCTCGCGCGAATACTTTACAAGTTCTTCATCTGTACACTCTTTGAAATTTAAAAGTTGTTTTTGTGATGTCAAGGCAAAATGCCTCCTTAATTTTTTAAGCCTTTTTTGTCATATGTTCACACGCAAGATATCTTCCCACATCATAATTATATATTATCACCAAAGGTGTATCAAGCTTGGTCTAATCTTTTTTTGAATTTCTCTAACTTTTCAAGAATGCTACTATCAAGCGTATCTTCAAGTCTGTCTTTTCTCCTTATCTTTTCATTCGTCTTCTTCTCAAGCTCCTTTTTGTAATTCTCAATCTCATATATAAGCTCTCTTGGAGGCATTCTAACAGCTCCATTCCCTAAAATCATAAGCTGTTCTAAGTAATCAGATGTCACAACTGCTATTGATTCATACTTTGCATTTTCATAAACATACTTTTCTATGTAGTTATCAGCTGTTTCACCTTCTTTAGTAAATACCACTTCTATGTCATTTATAACTTCTTTTCTCCGCTGAGCACCTCTTACCAAATGTGAGTCAAAAACAACTGTTATTCTATACCCTTTATACCCCGAAAAGTCAGCCAAAATATCTATAAGTTTTTTTCGTGCTACTTCTAAATCATCTTTAGCAATCTCTTTTAACTTGCTCCAAGCGTTTATAAAGTTGTAGCCGTCAACCATCAAGTGCACCTTTTCTTTCTCCTTCTTCGATTCTTTGTTTTAAAACCTCAAAGAATATAATCCCTGCTGCAACAGAAGCATTGTAAGAATTGACTTTGCCTTTCTGAGGAATTTTAACTAAAAAATCAGCTCCTTCTTTTACAAGCCTCGAAACTCCTTTACCTTCAGAGCCAATCACAATACACATTGGAATCTTAAAATCACAATCATACAAAAGCTTTGTGGCATTGTTGTCTGCTGCGTACACCCAAATACCCTTTTGCTTAAGCTCATCTATTGTTCTTCTTAAGTTAACAACTCTTGCTACCTTAATGTGTTCAATTGCACCAGCTGAAGCTTTTTCAACAGTTGGAGTAATTGGGCATGAGTTTCTTGCCTCAATGATAATACCATGTGCACCACACAAATGTGCAGACCTTATAATTGAGCCAAAATTGTGTGGGTCAGTAATCTCGTCTAATAACACTAAAAAAGGCTTTTCGCCTTTATTTGCTGCTTCAAGCAAAAGGTCATCTATATCCCAGTACTTATATTCCTGAGCAATAGCAATTACTCCCTGTGGATTTTTCGTCTTTGACATCTTGTCAATCTTGCTTTTATCAACAAACTTCACAACAACACCTTTTTGTTTGCAAAGGTTTATAATCTCAGATATGCTCTTATCCTTTGCAGTATTTGATATATATACCTCTGTTATTTGAGTGCTGCTATTTAGTGCCTCTTTCACTGGATTTTTGCCTTCAATTGTCCTCATCTTTTTCCCTCTTTCCAAGGTATTTTTGCCTGACCCTGTCATACTCCCCACAAGAAAATTTGCCTTCTGGACAATAGCCAAGCTTTATACATTTAGGGCCTGCAAATTTGAATAAATTTGGCGCAATACCTTTTACTATCTCCAAAATTTTATCAGCAACGCTTCTTATCTCCCACTGAGCTCTGTTACAACATCGCTCATTAAAAAAATGTAAAAGTTCTCTTGCGTTCATTGTCATGATTATCTTTGTCTCACACGCATTCGGAAGAACATACCTTGCATCTTCTATTGCCATCTTCTCGGCCTTCTTCAAAGCCTCTTTTTCACTCAAACCTTTGCTAACAAGAACTTCCTTGTGTTTTTCCTGCAACTTTTCTGTCAAAAGTCTATAGGTTTTTGCAATCTCATTCATTGTGTCTATGAATATATTTTTAAGCTCTTGGTCTTCTTCTATACTTGGCGGGATTACATAGTCAAACCCATCAAGCCTTACATACCTTTGGGACTGCTGAGAATATGAAGCAAGCCTGTGCCTGACAAGCTGGTGTGTAAAGCTCCTGCTAACACCCTCAATCCCAAACGTAAAGCTCACATGCTCAAGCGGAGATTCATGACCAACATCAACTAAGAAATTTAAAAAGTTTTTAACTGCTTCGCTATCGAGCTTATCATAAATATTTTCAACTGATGTATTTGAGTAACAAAGCTTTGCAGCTGTTGCTACAACCTTTTCTGGGTCGGGTGTATGCGACAAAAGAACAACCTTAAAGCTCATTTTTATCCTCCATCTTCTTTTATTAACTTTTGTTGGTATAAAAATAAAGATGATTTTGTGATAAAATTATTTTATCACAAAAAGGGGGCATTTTTATATATGCTAAAGGTCTTTATTCAACAAAAGGTCCAAAACTTTGTTGTAATCACTTATGACTTTATCAAAAACCATATGCCTTTTTCTGACGGGGAGTTCGTGAAGGTATACATATACCTAAAGTTCTTGCTTCAAAACAAAGTGGAAACTATTGAGATAAACAAGATAGCACAAGACTTAAACCTTCTTGAAAGTGATGTAATCAAAGCTCTTGAATTTTGGTCAGAAAGAAGACTGATAAAGCTTACAAAAGATGCAGATGGAAATATAACAATTGATTTTTTGGACGAAAAGCTTGAGTTTGAAAAGGTTGAAAATGCACCTACACCCCCTATATACACAACTGAGGACTTATCAAGATTTTACGAAACAGACGAAAAATTTAGGGGACTTCTTGAATTTGCTCAAAAGCAATACTGCAGAACTTTCAATAAAAACGATATAGACGTGCTCCTTGAGATTTATGATTGGTTAAAGCTCCCTATTGAGGTAATATATCTTCTCATCAACTATGTGACAATCAATAAGAATAATAAGAATCTTAAATACCTTGAACAAATGGCAATTAAATGGAAAGAGCTGAATATAGATAGTATCGAAAAGGCTGAGGAGTACATAAGATCACAAGAGGACACAAGCAAGATAAAGAGGCTTGTGCTTCAAAACCTTGGAATATATAACAGAGCTCCAACTAAGGTTGAAGATGAGATTATGAACGTTTGGATAAACGATTGGAAGATGCCTGAAGAGGTCATAATGTATGCTCTAACTCTTACAAAAAATGTCAACAACCCAACTGTAAACTATGTAAATGGTATAATAAAGCGATGGTATGAAGCAGGGCTAAGAAGTTTAGAGTCAATCAAAAAGTTTGAGCTTGAAAATGCACAAAAGAGGGAGAAGAATAAAAAACAGTCAAGTTCTAAGAAAGCTTTATACGAGGAAAGAGATCCATCTACATATACAGCTCTTGAAGAACTTTATAAAAAGGCGTTGAGAGGTAATAGAGATGACAATGATGACGAATAAAAAGAAGATAATTGAGATGATAAACAAGATATATCAGCAACGGCGTCAAAATGCTGAAATTGCAAGAGAAAGAAAAATTGCTCAGCTTTCTTCCAAGTCAAAAGATTTTGCTATATTAAGTGAAAAGATAACAAAGGCAGGCCTAAAACTTTCACAAGCCTCTCTTTCTCAAAACCAAGCTGAGATAGAAAAGTACTCAAAGATACTTGATAGCTTACTTCAGAAGCGGACAAAACTTTTGATTGAGCTTGGACTTGGAAGTAATTATTTAGAGCCTGAGTACACATGCCAGGCATGCCATGACACTGGTTTTATTGTAAGTGAAAACGGGATTGAAGTTTGCAGATGTAGAACACAGCTTTTTATAGAGATTTTGTATGAACAAAGCAAGTTAAAAGATATTCTAAAAGAGCATAACTTTAAAAATTTTAACTTAGAGTATTATTCAAAAGAGATAGACCCTCAGGAAGGTATATCACCTTATGAAAATATGTTAAACATCATAAAAGAAGTAAAAAAATTTGTAAAAAACTTTGACAAATCCTCTCAAAAAGGACTACTTTTTTACGGTAGTACTGGGCTTGGAAAGACCTTTTTAGCCCACTGTATTGCCAAAGAGATTATTGACAAGAAAAAAACTGTAATATTTCTTGACAGCATTGCATTTTTCGAGATTCTAAAAGAAAAATATTCCAAAATGGTAAGGCTATACGATGAGGTAGATGATGAAGAGTACAAAAGTCTTGAAGAGGTAGACCTTTTGATTATAGACGACCTTGGGAATGAGGGAAAAAGCCCAGAGTTTTGTCATGGTGTATTCCAAAGCCTTTTGGATAAACGCTACATGACAAATAAAAAGACGGTTATTACAACAAACTATAATATTGACGGTTTGTTAAAGCTCTATTCAGACAAAACAATGGGAAGACTTCATGAGTATTTCATGTTTTTGCACTTTTTTGGTGACGATATAAGAGTGTTAAAAGCAAAAAGCCAATTAGAAAGGAGAGCTACTTAATTGCAAAAAGTAGCTCTCCTTCACAGACAATTTCATCTTCAACATAAGCAGTTGCCTTTGCCTTTCCAATATACCCTTTTAGGGAAATCAGTTCTGTTTCAATCAAAAGCACATCCCCCGGTCTTACAACTTTTTTAAATCTTACCTTGTCAATTCCTGCAAAAAATGGTGTTTTGCCCTTAAACTCTTCTTTTGAGAGTATAGCAACAGCTCCAACCTGTGCCATTGCCTCAACAATTAAAACACCTGGCATAACAGGGTTCCCCGGAAAGTGTCCTTGGAAAAATGGCTCATTTATTGTCACATTTTTAATGCCTTTTGCCTTTTTTCCCTCTTCTATCTCAATTATTCTGTCAACAAGCAAAAATGGGTACCTGTGTGGTAAAATCTGCAATATGCCGGTAACATCGTACATTAGCCACATCTTCCCTTCATAAGTTTTTGAAATTTTTTACAGTTTAATTATAAACACCAAAACAAAATATACAGCCATCAAAATCAAACCTATCGGAACTCCAATCCTTGCCCACTCTTTACTTTTAATTTTGAACTTTCCTGCAGAGATTATATTTGGTATATTTCCAGGAATTAACATTCCTCCACTTATAATCATTCCAAGAATAATTGCTCGGACCTGTTCATCTGTCATTTCTCTTGAAATCTCTGCAGCTGCCAGGGTAGCATTATCAACTATAGCAGAAATCATGTTTACCCAGTAAAGAATTTGGGCATCTAACTTTATAATGTACAAATCTATCAAGGGTTTAAAAGCAGTCCCTAACAGTTCAAGTGCAAATACGAATACAAAAACCTTAAAAGCCCTTAAAAACACATCTTTAATGCTCTCTGCACTTTCAGTAAATTCATCTTTATCTACTTTACTTGCCTTTTTAACAACAAGAGCTGCTAAAAAAGCCATTAACAGTATTGTGATAAAAATTTCTAACCCAACTGCTCTTGCTAAATAGAAAAAGTCTGCTTTAAGCTTTGAAATAGTAATTGTTGCTAATGGTTCACCAACTGGTGTCAATGCCGCTCCAAATCCAATTGCAAAGCACGCCAATACAATAGCCTTTACCTTGGTGTTTCTGTCAAGTGGCATGTGATGCATTATTTCGGTTAATAAAAGTGACGCAATTATGGCAGTAATAAAACTTGAACTTAATCCCAAAATAACAATTACAACAAACACAAAAAACTGGATTGAAATTCTATGAGTTAGTAATTCTATCATTGTGTTTATTCTATTTCTAAAGAAGAAAAACAACATCCCCGCTATTAAAACAGCAAAAGTTATATAATAAAGCAAATGATTTTTAAGAATATGTTCAAATAAATCTAAGCTCATTTGCTTTGAAATAATAACACCTATAATACCCATTATGAACAAAAAATACTCTAAATTATGTTCTACTGCCTTAACAAAAAAAGGCAAAAATAAAATAATCAAAAGCAGAACTATTAACCCGCCGATCATTTTTTATCAACTCCTCCAAGACTAATAGCAAAATTAGTTATTTTCTCCTATTTGTTGCTCTTGTGTTATTATTTCATATACTTGAGAAAGAATATACTCTAATCTTTCAGTATTGTTTTCTAAATACAAATAACCAATCAATGTTTCAAGTGCCGTAGCATATTTATAATCACTTAACTTTGCATTCTTAGGAACAGTTTTACTCTTTGCGTTTCTACCTCTTTTCACAATTCTCTTTTCACTTTCATCAAGCATTTCATACAACTTTTTTATGGCTATTGCTTGACTTGAAGCTCTTACATACTTAGTAGTTTTCAAATAATAATGATAAGGAGTCAAATCAGGATTTTCGGATATCACTTTATTTCTTACATATAATTCATACACTGCATCACCGATATAAGCATATACTAAAGGACTAAGCAATTTATCAACACTCTCTCTTGAATGAATTTTAAAAGTCACTTACTCACTTGACTTTTCTCAATCAGCGGTACCTAAAACTCTAATTGTATTGACATACGGGTCAGCAGTACCTTGAAGCTGACAGTCCTCTTCTTTCAGGAGTTTAATATAGTCAACAAGGTCTTTTGTTATTCTCTCACCAGGCAAAATAAGTGGTATTCCAGGTGGATACGCCATGACCATCTCGCCAGAAATCTCACCGACTGCATTGTCAAGCTCAACAACCTTCTTTGAGCTATAAAAAGCATCACGTGGCGAAACAATAACCTGTGGTGAGTGAAGCACTATTGTTGGAGTCTTTACATCTTTTACACCAAGCTTCTTTGCCATATCTCTAAGTGCTTCAATTAGCTTTTCTACACTCTCTTGTGTGTCACCCAACGAGATTATTGCCAAAATATTGTAAAGGTCAGACATCTCTATCTGGATGTTGTACTCATCTCTCAGGATTCTCTCTGCTTCATAACCAGTGATACCAAGCCTTCGAACGTTGATTCCAAGTTTTGTTTCGTCAAAATCATATACGCCAGGTGTTCCAATCAGCTCTTTTCCAAATGCATAAAGTCCTTCAATCTTGTTTATCTCTTCCCTTGCCATTCTGGCAAGTCTCAAAGTCTCTTCTAACATCTCTTCACCATACATAGCAAGCTGTTTTCGTGCAACGTCAATTGAACACATCAGAATGTATGACGAGCTTGTTGTCATTGTCAGGTTTAAAACCTGTTTTACTGTCTCTGGTTGAATCCTGTGACCTCGCAAAAGAAGTACAGAACTTTGAGTAAGTGACCCACCTGTCTTGTGTGTTGACACAGCACTCATATCAGCACCAACTTCCATGGCAGTCAGTGGAAAATCGTTGTGAAAGCCCATATGAGCACCATGTGCCTCATCAACTAAAACTGCCATGCCAAATTTGTGTGCAGTTCGAGTTATAGACTTTAAATCACTCGCTATACCATAGTATGTTGGATTAATAACAAATACAGCTTTTGCATGAGGATGTTTTAAGATAGCTTTTTTCACATTCTCAATTGTCACGCCCATTGTAATCCCAAGCTCTTCATTTACCTCTGGCTGTACATACACTGGAATTGCCCCGCTCAAGATTATTCCGCCAAACGCGCTCTTGTGCGCATTTCGAGGCAGTATTATCTCATCCCCAGGTTCGCATGCCGACATTATCATTGTCTGGACACCAGATGTTGTACCGTTTACCAAAAAGTATGCATATTGAGCACCAAATGCACTTGCAAAAAGCTTTTCAGCCTCGTAGATAACTCCAATCGGATTGTTTGCATTGTCCAAATCTTCCATACCATTTAGGTCCATTAGCATGACGTTCTGTCCAACAAAATCGGTAAACTCCTTCAATCCTCTGCCATACTTGTGACCTGGCACATGAAATGGGATGATGTTTTTCTCAATGTGTCTTTTTACAGCATCAAAAAGGGGTGTTTTGCTCTGGTCCTCCTTTGTCACCTTATTCTGCCCTGCCTCCATCCATTATATTTTTTAATTTTCTGAATGATAATTATACCACACTACAATTTTTTTAAAAGTATTTTTTATTCAAAAGTTACGCGGCTCACACCTTCAACCAAATATAAATCCGTAATAAGCTGGTTTATATTGCTATCTGGTAGAACTAAAGCTTTATAAAACACTTTTTCAGACTCTTCATGCATAAATTTAATATCCTTTATAGTTACTGAGTGTGAAGTCAAAATTGAATCTATCTTTTGAATAGAACTTCTTAGATTGTGACCCTCAACAATAATTGTCCTCAAAATTCCTTTTGAAACAAATCTTACTTCAAACTTTTTTAATAGAATCAAAGTAAGATACACTGCTGCAGTTGCCAAAAAAGCTCCTTTGTAATACCCGATTCCAATTGCAAGACCAATACACGCAACAGCCCACAAAGTTGCAGCAGTTGTCAAACCCTTTACAGTCGCACCATCTTTTATAATTGTCCCTGCACCCAAAAAACCAATACCCGAGATAACTTGAGCACCAAGCCTCGCAACATCTATGTTTGCGTGGCCCTTGTAGTATACATTGAAAATATACTGTGATGTCATCATCACAAGAGTAGAGCCCACACAGACTAAAATATGAGTTCTAAAACCTGCCGGTCTGTGAACATTTTCTCTCTCAATACCAATAAGCCCACCTGCTAAGATCGCAAAGATAATTTTTAGTACATCCTCTAACATTCTCAAATCCCTCAATTTAAGAAGAGAATATTAATTATTTTATACTACAAATTATGACAAAATAAAAGGGCTGCCCCATCTTCAGACAGCCCCTTTCACAATCCACAATTTTTAAAATAACATCAATTTAATTATTTTGTCCACAGTTCAATATTTTGCTTGATTCTCTTTGTGTAATACTCTTCAACCTTGCTATTGCCAAGTTTCTCAAACCCAGCCAGAAAATCGTTCCATACCTTATCAAAATCCTTTTCTTTTGCCATAACAACCTTTGGAATTGTTGATAGTGTATAATTCCAAATCTTATCGTTAATAGTCTTGATATTCGGATCGTCAATGGATATCATCCATAAATAACCCCATGTCTTTTCAGGATACTCATTAGCTTTTGGGAACAAATCTTTCCAAATTTCTGCCTTATATGCTGACAATACTTTCTTCTCAACATCACTATAGTTCTTTCTTATATCTTCTTTTCTTGTGTCAGGCGCAATTGGATTGCCTGTCGAATCAATATACGTATTGGGCAGTCTTGGGAATGGATAAACATATGCACCTATACCAGTCTTCTTAGAAAATGTTGGATCTGTTTTTCTCATCTGGTCAATCTTTGGCAAAAATACCCTCTTGCCCTTTACATATGTGTGATGAACACCTTCAATACCCCACTGTCTAAGGATATTAGCATCTTCTGTGCACATCCAGTCAAGGAATTTGATTGCTCTTACTTTATCTTTGCACTTTACTGTTATAGCAATGCCCCAACCGCCTGTATATCCAACTTTTACATCAGGTGGACATTGTTTTATTTTTTCATTAACTGTAACAGGATAATAACCGTATGTGTATTCATATTTACCTGCCTTTTTGAGAGCTGTAATTGGTTCACCTACCGCCCAGCCTGCATCAATTAAAGCAAGGACTCTTCCAGATGCTATTTTAGCTTTATATTGGTCGTCTTTCTGGACAAATGTCTCTCTATCAAGGATTCCTGCGTTCCATAAGTGATTTAACCATTTGAAATATTCTTTTTCAATTGGACGTTTATAATGTCTTATTACTTTCAAAGTTTTTGGATCAACATAAAACTCTCCATCATCTGGTGCGCCTGTTGCCTGAAAAGCTGGATTTGTAACCGATATAACAGTTCGCCAGTCATCAGCAGAAAGTGTGAGCGGAATTGTTGGAAGTCCATCTGTAGTAGGATGTTTTTTCCAGTACTTGACTATTGCATTTTCAAAGTCTTTTATTGTTCTTATTCTTGGGTAATTTTGTTCAATTACTACTCTGTGCTGAATCATAAAACCGCCATTAACATCTAAAGTTGCGTCATTGTCTGTTGTAATTCCCAAACAGTAAATGTGTGGATCTTGTGGGCTCCATCTTAATCTCTTGAGGTTTTTGCCATATGCTTTTTTGATATTAGGACCGTATTTTTCAATTAAACTATCCAATTGTACAATACCGCCAGCATTTTTAAGAAGTTGCAAGTCTCCTTTTGCATATACCAGATCTGGATAATCACCACTTGCAGCCATAAGTTGAAGTTTTTGTTGTCCCGCACCTGCAGCTATTGCATACTCAATTTTTAATGTAACACCTGTAAGTTCTTTTATCTTCTGTGCAACTGGTGACTTAAATCCATCATCATTTGGGTTTGTTTCAGCACTGTACATAGTGAGGGTAATTGGCTTTTTTGCTTCGGGTGTTGGCTTGAGAGGCTTCACAAGCTTTGAACTCCCAGCATTACCAACTAAACAAATACCTAAGACAAAGCTAATTATAACAACTACCGAAATAACTGCAAAAAATCTTTTTGAGATTCTCATAGTTTTTCGAAACCTCCCCTTTTTTATGTTTTTAGTTTATTTTAAGCTGGAGTAACCAGCTTAAAACCAAAATTCTAACAACTTTTTTGACATTTAGCTTTTTACTGCACCAATTGTCATACCATGTATAAAATATCTCTGAATAAATGGATACACAAGCAATATGGGAAGCGTTACAATTATTGTCATTGCCATTCTCAATGAATGTGGTGTGACTTTCATGGTCCTGTTAGGATCAAGATTACTATAATAATCTACTTGAGAAGATGCAGTTGCATTAGACAGAATCTTCTGAAGCTCATACTGCAAGGTGGTAAGCTTTGGTTCACTTGAGCAATAGAGATATGTATCAAACCAAGAGTTCCAATGTCCAACTGCAATAAACAAACTAATTGTTGCAATAACAGGAGCACAAAGTGGCAAAATTATTTTCCAAAATATCAAAAAGTCATTTGCACCATCTATCATTGCTGATTCTTCCAAATCGGGCGGAATCCCTTCCATATACGACTTTATAACAATAACATTAAAAGGACTTATAAGACCGGGAAGAATATACACCAAAAAGTTATTCATAAGTCCAAGCCCTCTTACCAACATGTAATCAGGAATCAAGCCTCCACCTACATACATAGTAATAATAAACATTATAGCAACTGGTTTTCTTGCAATAAAATCCTTCCTGTTTATAACATAAGCAACCATAGCAGTTGACAAAACACCTACTGCAGTGCCAATAACAGTTCTCAGCACAGTTATCAACACAGCCCACGGAATTTGAGGATAGTTTAATGTTTCTATATAATTTATCAACGTAAACTTTCGTGGAAATATCGTAATTCCACCTTTCACTGTATCATAAGGATCATTAAGTGATACAGCTAAAACGTGTAAAAAAGGATAGAGGGTGACCACAGCCAAAATTACCATCAGTGTGTAATTAAATACTTCAAAGACCAAATCCCCAGCTGTTTTCTTTTTCACTTTAAAATGCCCCCTTGAATCAAGCTTTCTTTTTTACATCATGCGATAGCCAGTTGTCTTTTTAGAAAACCAATTAGCAAAAACAAGTAGAACCAAGCTCACAACTGACTTGAAAACACCTGCAGCTGTTCCAAATGAGTATCTGCCTGTGCCGATACCATATGTAAGTATATAAAGGTCGATGACATCAGCAACATCTCTTGTTGCCGCAGTTCTTAAAAGAAATTGCTTTTCGAAACCTATGTTTATTATGTTTCCTATGCTCAAAATCAATAGAACTATAACTGTCGGCATTATCCCCGGAAGAGTTATGCTTATCATCTTTCTGAATCTTCCCGCACCATCAACTGTTGCAGCTTCATACAGTTCAGGATTTATTGAAGTGATTGCTGCCAAGTATATAATTGTGTTCCATCCGAGTTCTTTCCAAATATCAGAAAATGTGACTATCCACCAAAAATAACGAGGTTCTGCCATGAACATAATTGGGTAGTTTGTGAGATGAAGCTTTTGTAAAATTTGATTTATCACACCACTTGGCGATAGAATTTCGCTTACTAAACTTGCCACAACAACCCACGAAACAAAGTGTGGAAGATATGAGATTGTCTGAACCGTTCTTTTAAATGCTATATTTTTTATTTCATTTAAAAGCAAAGCTAAGATTATCGGTAGTGGAAAGCCAAATACCAACCCCATAAAACTCATTATTAATGTATTTCTCATAGCTTTATAAAAGTCAGGGTCCTGAAACATCTCAACAAACCATTTAAATCCAACCCATTCTTGATTCCAAATAGGTCTACCAGGCTTATAATCTTGAAAGGCCATAATCCAACCCCATAGTGGGACATACCTAAAAATAATAAGCCATATGATAAAAGGAAAAATCATTAGAATTAGATATCTTTGCCGCCACAGTTTTTTTGAAAGTTTTGCACTGTTCATTTTAAGACCTCCAACTTTACTCTATAACCCACTGTTCAGACATAAATGATTTTAAAAAGAAAAATAAAATCACAATACCCTATTTTTTTGACATCTTATACCCTACAGTTTAGACATTAAAAAAACAAAAAAAGAAGCCATTTTTGTAGCTTCTTTTCTGATATATTTATCAATTTTTTTGTTTTTCTTTATACTCCTTTGGTGAAAGCCCTACATATTTTTTGAATTTTGAACAAAAATAATCAACATCTTCAAAGCCAACTTTTTTACACGTTTCAGATACCTTACATCCTTCTTTTAAAAAGACTTTTGCCTTTTCTACTCGTATTCTATCTAAATATACAGTGAAGTTCTCTCCAAATATCTTTTTAAAGAGTTTACTAAAATAAGAGCTATTGTATCCAAAAGCATTGGCAATTGTATCTAATTTTATATCCGCAAAATAGTTTTTCTCTATAAAGTCAGCAATTTTTTGTTTTAAGCTATCAGGGTTAACTTTATTAATCTCATCTGCAAGAGATACAAAGTAGAATTTTATCAAACCTTTTAATTCTGTCAAAGTAGGCTGAATATAAAAACTTTTTAAAACCTCTTGGCTAAGATATTTTTCAACAAGAGGTTTGTACAACTCATTTTGTGATAATTTATATAATGTCTCAATATAAAAGTTTGAAAAATTTATCTTTATATCCTCTTCAGACATATCGCTATATAAAAGTTGTTCACTCTTCTCTTCAATTATCTGATTAATACTATCAAACCCATTTAGTGCAATAGCCATTGCCAATTTTTCAGCATACTCTTTATCATCAAACTTGACCTTCTTACTTTCTTTGCTTTCCTGATACTCTCCTATGTAAATAATTCCTTTGTATCCTAACAAAAACCGCTTTTCAAGTAATTCAATTGCTTCATTAAGCGACTCTTTGATAAGAGCGTAGTTATCTACCTCACTGCCAATTGAAATTACCACTTGATTACCAACTACTCTTACCAAGTTTTCCTTTAACATGTTAATACTTTTGCTATTGAATGGATACCAAAAATCTTTGAAGAGAATACATATATCATGATTAATAATTGTAGAATATCCACAACAATTTCTTTTTAAAAACAAATCTACCTCTCTTTTTAATTGAAATACCTTATTCTCTATAACCTTTTGATTATCTCTGCCGCAAAACGTTACTATTGCAACCTGATATTTCTTCCATGGCAGTGAAAGTCCATAAAAACTACTGACATAATCTATTTCATGGTCATCAAATGTCCCCAACAAAAGCTTTTCTATTACTTTTTCCAAACCAATTTCTTGAGTTGTACGCATTATTTTTTGCATTTCAACTTCTTGACTGATTTTTTGTTTTACTTTCTCTAACTTCTGCTGGAGTAAATACGGGTCAACAGGCTTTAGCAAATAACTTTCAACACCAAGTTCAATTGCTTCTTTTGCATATTCAAATTCAGAATACCCTGAAAGGATTATAATTTTGGTATTCACTCCTTCCTCTTTTAACTTGTTTATTAGCGTAAGCCCATCTATTCCAGGTATCCTAATATCAACCAAAGCAACTTCAGGTTTAAATTTCTTTATCTTTTCTAATCCTTCTATCCCATCTTGAGCAGTGGCAACAATCTCAAATCCCAAGGCTTTCCAATCAATAATTTTTTGAAGACCTTCTAATATGATAGGCTCATCGTCAATCAAAATCGCCTTTAGCAAAACCTCTTCACCTCTTTGGAATTTGAATTTCCACGCTCGTGCCTTTCCCAAGTTCACTATTTATAAAAATTTTTGCCTCTTCCCCATAAAATAGTTTTAGTCTATGATAAACATTTTTCAGTCCCACATGACTTTTGTCTTTGCTATCTAACGACTGTAAGACCTCCTCAAGCTTTTCCTTAGGCATTCCAGCACCATTGTCTGTAACAATTATCTTTATTGTTCCATCTTTTTCAAATACCTTAATTTCAATGGTCCCTTTTCCTATCATTGGTTCAATACCATGCCTAATTGAATTTTCCACAAGTGGTTGGATAATAAACGGAAGTACTTTTGATGAAAGAAGGTCATCTTGAACTTCAATTTTGTAATCTATCTTATTTCCAAATCGAAACTTTTGAATCTCTAAAAATTCCTTAACAATCTCAATTTCTTTTTCCAAAGTTATTAAATCTATTGTCATCTCTATACTTTTCCTGAGCAAATTACTCAGCAAATAAACAACTTGAGCTATTTCATACTGACCTGTACAAAAAGCCTTCATCCTGATAGCCTCAAGAGTATTGAATAAAAAATGAGGATTTATTTGACTACAAAGCATCTCAAACTGGATTTCTCTTTGTTTAGCAATTATTTGTTGTTTTTGTACCTCTGCCAGATACACCTGGTCAATCAGGTTTTTGATATTTTTAGCCATTGTTTTTATATTCTCTGTGAGCTGTCCAATCTCATCATTGCCTAAAATATTTATCTGTGCATCCAAATTGCCATGCGAAATTTCATTCACTTTTTTGTTCAAGATTGCAATTCTGTCAGTTATCAGTTTAGAGAATAAGAGCATAAGAAGAAGTGATACTAAAGAATTAACAAGTATAAGCACAAACGTTATAAAAGTTATTTTGTTGACCCTTTTAAATATCTCTTTCTTCGAGAAAAAGGAAATGACTTTGAGAAAGCTACTTCCGCTTTCACTTGCACTAATTGTACCTAAAATTGCCATTGTTCTTTGACCATCAATATTGACATTCTCAATAAGTTTGCCATCCTGAGAGGAAAAATTAAAATTCAGTTTCTTACCAACAAGATCTTTGTCTTTTGCAGCAACAATTATTCCTTTGTCGGTAATAACTAATGTGTTTAAGTGCAATGACAACACTTCCTCGAGCTTTTCTTTTTTTATGTAAATTACCATTACACCTATTCTTTCACCATAAGAGTTTTTTATAAGCCTTATCAAGCTAAAATAATACTGCGGCCGAAATGGATTATTGTCAAACACAAGCTCCCATAAAATCTTCCCATCGCCTTTTATGGCTTCTTTAAACCATTCTTGATTTTTTGTATAATCGTCAACCTTTACAATTTCGCCTGTATCAAGCAATGTGGGATTAAAGGCATAAATTTTTATTGCATGAATATTTTTGTTGTAAATAGACATGAGATTGGAAAGCTCTGTATATGAAATATAATCATCGTATATTTTGGATATATCTTCGTACTCTGTTGAAAGTATATTCAGAAGTTTTTTATCAAGATATAATTTATTAGAAATATCAACAGCATTCTGTACAATATCCATAAGTTTGATTTTTACATCCTCAACATTTTTCCTTGTGTCTTTGATAGCATTTTCCAAAGCAATTGCTCTGAGGTTTAAAAAAAGAATAATCCCCAAAATAGTTTGGGGAATTAAAGCAGAAATCACAAAGGCTAATATGAACTTTTTCTTTATTTTTAAATTTGTAAAAAAAAGTTTCATTTTTCTCACCCATTAGATTTCTTTAATTCTAATTATAACTCTGTTTTTTCAACACTCAACAGTGCTTTTTTGTCTGCTGATTCTAAAACTACTTCACATCCATCTTCTTTTTTACTAACTAAAGCATTAAATTGAGATTTTAAGTTAAGTCCATGGAAAATAAACTTCCAAGGCTTTTGAGTATCCTTTAATACATTTATAGAGATATTATCTTTCTCTCTTATTACTTCTAACTCAAGTTCTGTCTCGCCATTTGTATTCTTCACAGTCACAGAAGCAGTCTTCCCATCCTCCAATTCATATACATTCAATGTTACATTTTGAGCATAGTCATAATCAGACTTTGTGTCACAACTTCCTATTGGAATTATAGAATTTGGCCTTGCCAAAAGCGGCAAGCTAAAATAATCATGTTTTTCCTTTCTCCACCTGCCACCAACAATCTTTTCACCTGTCAATATGTTTGTCCACACGCCTTCTGGAACATAATACTGAACCTCGCCATCTGGTGAGAAGATTGGAGCAACTAAGAGGCTACTTCCTAACATATACTGTCTATCAAGGTACTCGCATGCTGGGTCATCTGGAAACTCTAATACCATGGGTCTCAAAACTGGAATTCCTTTCTCTACTGCCTCTACAGCCGCTGAAAAGATGTATGGCATAAGTTTGCATTTTAATTTTGTAAAGAACCTAAGTACATCAACCGCCTCTTCGTCATAAAGCCATGGAACTTTATAGGCAGAATTTCCATGAAGTCTGCTGTGAGAAGATAAAAGTCCAAATGCTACCCATCTTTTGTAAAGATCTGGTGTTGCTGTACTCTCAAACCCCCCTATGTCATGACTCCAAAAACCAAACCCGCAAAGTGAAAGTGAAAGGCCACCCCTGAGTGTCTCTGCCATAGACTCATATGAAGCTAAACAGTCTCCGCCCCAGTGCACAGGAAATTTCTGGCTTCCTGCTGTCGCTGACCTTGCAAACACAACTGCATTTCCCTTGCCAAACGTTTCTTGAAGCGTTTCATATACTGTCTTGTTGTAAAGATAGGTGTAGTAATTGTGCATCTTTTGAGGGTCTGAACCATCAAAATAAACAACATCTGTTGGAATTCTTTCACCAAAATCTGTCTTAAAACAGTCAACTCCCATTTCAATTAGCTCTTTGAGCTTATCTGAATACCACCTGCACGCCTCGGGGTTTGTAAAATCAACAATTGCCATGCCGGGTTGCCAATCATCTGTCTGCCATACATCACCATTTGGTTTTTTCAAAAAATATCCTTTTTCTTTTCCCTCATCAAAAAGTTTTGAAAACTGAGACACGTAAGGATTTATCCAAATACAAATTTTAACTCCCTTTTCTTTTAATCTTTCAAGCATATTTTTCGGATCTGGAAAAACTCTCTTGTCCCATTCAAAGTCAACCCAGTGCATATCCTTCATCCAGAAACAGTCAAAATGAAATACATGAAGTGGAATATCTTTTTGAATCATTCCATCTATAAAGCTTGTAACTGTTTTTTCATCATAGTTTGTAGTAAATGAGGTTGTAAGCCAAAGTCCAAAAGACCATGCAGGAGGAAGCTGCGGTCTTCCTGTCAGCTTTGTGTAATTTTCTAAAACATTTTTCATGCTGCTGCCACCAATTATGAAATACTCTAAATATTCACCTTCCACAGAAAACTGGACTCTTTCCACATTCTCAGTGGCAACTTCAAATGATACACGCCCTGGATCATTCACAAAAACACCATAACCACGGTTTGTGATGTAAAAAGGAATGTTTTTGTAAGCAAGCTCAGAGATTGTACCACCATCTTCGTTCCACATATCAACCACTTGTCCGTTTTTAACAAAAGGGGTAAACCTCTCACCCAGCCCATAAACACATTCGCCAACACTCAAAGAAAGCTGTTCTCTCATGTAAGTATTATTATCAGCCATGATTGCATAACCAAGATATTTATAACCGTTTTTTGTGAGATATTTATCTTCATAGTAATATTCTACTTTCCATTCATCTTTTTTATTAATAACAGCTCTGAGCTTTCCACTTGTTATTACAATATTATCTGAAAAATCTTCTATGCAAGGACAATATCCTTCTTCTTTATAAAATTCAAAATAAGGCTTTTTGCTTTTTTGACCCTTGTAGTGCCAAATTTGTACTCTTATAACATCTTTAAAAGGTGACGAAAAGCGTATAGTGAAAACAGGACCCTGCAGAGTTTGTCCTCTGTTTGTAATGAAGTGAGCTGGGGCAAAAACTATGACTGAATCTTTCGAAATTTCGTAGTCATATACATGGGCTGGATGATACAACTTAACTCCATCTTTTACACGCCAAAGGCCCTCTGTAAATTTCATTTTGTAAATTTCCTCCCTTACTTGGTTTGAAACGATTATTTATTTATAAAAGAGGTCCAAAACAATCAAGTTTTATTATACAAAATCCCTTTTTTTACTTCTCATACTTTTTTGCAAAAAAGTATAAATACTTTGCTCTAATCAATATAAAAAATTTGAACTTCGATACTCAAAAAACTAATCCAATAAAAATGATTGCTTTTACAAAAGAAATGCAACTATTGGTAGGAAAAGTGAAATGAAAATTATATTAACACAAGATATTTTTTTTGTATCTGAATGGAGTAACACCCACATACTCTTTAAATACTTTTATAAAATAGCTCACATTATTAAATCCTACTTCAAATGCAATTTCAGAAATACTCATGTTTGTGTTTTTAATAAGCTCAATTGCTTTTTCAACCCTGAACTTATTTATGTAATCAACTGGTGTAAGATGAGTAATCTCCTTAAAAAGACGACAAAAATAGAATTTGCTCAGGTTTGCAAGCTTTGCGAGTAGGTCAATATCTATATCAGATGAATAGTTGGAATTGATGAAATCAAGCGCGGACTTTATTTTTTCAAGTTTTAAATCAAGCTCTCTGTCAGTAGAATTTGCTGTCACATATCTTTTATTAAAAAGATAATAAAATATAACAAATAAATAGCCTTTAACCAAAAGCTCATAACCTTTTGGCTTTTCTTTCCACACTGTGATTATGTTCGAAATTAGTTCTCTTGTATGTTCATCCTCAAAACTATTTTGAACAAGTAGTTTTCTTTCTGAAACAGACTGCAAATACTTACTTTTGCATATATCCGGACCTTCGGAAAATAGCATGCTCAAATTAAATACAATTGCATAAGGTTCGGGATTATCCTCTGCTTTTCCACCATGAATTGACCCACAGTTGACAAATAAAAACTGTTTTGGTCCTAAAAAATATTCTTTGCCATCAACTCTAAAACTTGCCGTTCCCTTTTCAAGATAGACTATCTCAAATTCATCATGCCAATGAGGTAGAAGAGTATTGTTTTCGTGAACAAATATTTTTTCATATACATTTATAGGAAACACCGCACTGCCATGCTGAACCTTTTCTTTGAGTCTCAACCTTTCATCCATTACAATTTCCCCACTTTTTTGTATGTTTTCAATAAAAGCAATATATTAATCTTAAATAAATTTTACCACAAGCACAACAAAATAAAAAGCTGCCGCAATCTAAAACTTGCGGCAGCATTTCATCCATTGATAATATTTTATTTTTTCATCTTCATAACCTCTTTTGCTTTATTTACAATCTCTTCTGCTGTGAGCCTGTAGTATTTCAAAACATCCTCAGGCTTTCCTGACCTTCCAAACTCATCATTTACTCCAACCATCTTAACAGGTATAGGATAATTTTGAATTAAAACCTCAGACACAGCACTTCCAAAACCGCCCAAGATATTGTGCTCTTCTGCTGTGACAATGCAGCCAGTCATTTTTGCAACATCTAAAATCAAATCAATATCAATTGGCTTTATGCATGGCATATCAACAAGATATACCGAAATTCCCTCATCCTGGAGCATCTTTGCAGCTTTTATAGCTTCATGGACCATCAGCCCTGTTGCCAAAATTCCAACGTCTGTACCTTTTTGCAGAACAATACCTTTCCCAAGCTCAAGTTTTAGTTCACCTTTCTTGTAAATCTCCTCAACCCCAAGTCTTCCCAAACGAATATAAACAGGGCCTTCATGCTCGATTGCAAGCCTTACACATTCATACGTGGATGCTGCATCAGAAGGAGAGAGCACTACCATCCCAGGAATTACTCTCATCAATGCTATATCTTCAAGCATCTGATGAGATGCACCATCTTCGCCAATTGATACACCTGCATGTGATGCTCCAATCTTGACATTTAGGTGTGGATAGCCAATGGAGTTTCTCACCTGGTCATAAGCTCTTCCAGCGGCAAAGACTGCAAATGTGCTTGCAAAAGGAATCTTGCCACACGTTGCAAGTCCTGCTGCTGTCGCCATAAGATCCTGCTCTGCAATTCCTATATTGAAAAACCTGTCAGGAAATTTCTTTTTGAAAATCTCTGTCCTTGTTGATTTTGAAAGGTCTGCATCAAGTACAACAATGTCTTTGTATACTTCACCAAACTCAGCCAGTGCTTGGCCATATGCTTCTCTTGTTGCTATTTTTGCCATCTTATCCTTGCACCTCCAAAGCTTCATACTGCTTTTGTAGCTCCTCTAAAGCTTTTTGTGCCTGCTCTTTATTAGGAGCTGTACCATGCCAGCCTACTTCATTTTCCATAAATGATACACCCTTGCCTTTTACTGTTTCAGCAATAATGATTGTGGGTTTCCCTTTTATTGTCTTTGCTTCGTTTACAGCCTTTTCAATCTGGTTAAAATCATGTCCATCAATCTTTATAACATGCCAGCCAAATGCCCTGAATTTTTCATCAACAGGCTCGGGGGACATAACCTCTGTGATTTTCCCATCAATCTGAAGGCCATTGTGATCTAAAAATGCTGTGAGATTGTCAAGTTTGTAATGTGCAGCTGTCATTGCAGCTTCCCAAATTTGTCCTTCTTGGATTTCGCCATCGCCGAGCAAAACATATACTCTATAATCCTTTTTGTCAAGCTTTGCAGCCAGTGCCATTCCATTTGCAACAGACAATCCCTGACCTAATGACCCTGTTGACATTTCCACCCCGGGCACCTTTTTCATATCGGGATGGCCCTGCAGACTTGAATAAATCTGCCTAAAACCTTTTAGCTCCTCCTTGCTTATGAAACCCTTTTCAGCCAAAACCGCATACAAAAGTGGTGATGCATGTCCTTTGGAAAGAACAAACCTGTCTCTCTTTGGATCTTTTGGATTTTTCGGGTCAATGTTCATCTCAACAAAGTAAAGATATGTCAAAATCTCAACACCAGAAAGTGAACCGCCAGGGTGACCAGAACCAGCTTCAGCTGTTTGAATAATTATGCTCTTTCTTATTTCAGTTGCTATCTTTTTGAGCTCAAGCTCCTTTGCCTTGTCCATCTTGTACCTTGAACCTCCCTTACGAAATTTGGATTCTCATTTACCAATTAACTGATGGTTTACTTCTTTTTTCTTTATATTATACCATTAAATCATTTTTAACTCAAACAGAAAAACCTTCACCTAAAACCTCACGAACATCTGTTAAAATGACAAAAGCTTTCTGATCAATGCTCTTGACGAGGTTCTTTACACGGCTTACCTCATGTCTTTTCACAACACAAAGCAGTACGTTTTTTTCTGTCTTTGTCCACATGCCAATGCCATGAAGACCTGTCACACCTCTGTCAAGCTCTTTTAGAATCTTCTCTGCGATTATGTCTGATTTGTCAGAGATTATTATAAGTGCTTTTGCAAAGTTGACACCTTCTAAGATAGCATCCATTACTTTTGAACATGCAAAAAGGGTCAAAACTGCCCAAAGTCCAAGTTCATAGTTTTTAAATACTATTGAAGCCATTGCAATTACAGCAACATCAAGCCCTAAAAGAATCTGTCCAACTGAGATAAAGGAGATAAACTTATGAATTATTCTTGCAAGCATCTCAGTTCCACCAGTTGTTGCCTCGTACAAAAGCACAATAGCAAGTCCCAGCCCCATTAGTGCTCCACCAAAAACTGAAGCAAGTAGTTTATCATATGTAATACAGGGCAAGAAAGCTGTCAGGTCTGTCAAAACTGAAAGGGCTATTGTACCGTACACACTCTTGACTCCAAAATCTACTCCAATTGTCTTCACGCCCCAAATAAAAGCAGGAATGTTCAAAGCAAGCATTGTCATACCAACAGGAAGTTTAAAACGAGAGACATAATACACAACGGTTGCAATACCAGAAAATCCACCTGCTGCAATCTTGTTTGGAACAAGAAAGAGGTTTAAAGACAGTGCAACCAAAAGTGAACCAAATGTTATAGCAGCATATTCGTATATAACTCTGAAAATCTTTTTTAGCATCTATCTTCCCCCAAATAGTTTAGTTTTCAAAACAACAAATATAAACTTGGGCAATGCAAGCATTCTTTTAAATCTCCAAGGCTGGGTAATAAGCCTATAAAACCACTCAAGTCCAAGCTTTTGGAAAATCTTTGGCGCTCTTTTGACCTCACCTGAGAGTACATCCAAACTTCCACCAACTCCCATGATGAGTTTGCAATTTAGCTTCTTTTTATTTTTGTAAATCCACTCCTCTTGCCTTTTCATACCCATAGCAACAAAGACTACGTCTGCCTTTGAAGAGTTTATAAGCTCTATCACCTTTTCGTTTTCTTCTTGTGAAAAATAGCCATGGTGTGTACCACAGATACTTAAGTTTTTAAAAATCTTTAAAAGATTTTCTTTTGCCTTTTCAGCAACTGAAGGCTTTGCACCAAGTAAAAACACCCTTTTTTGTTGTCTTTCAAGCTCTGGCATTAGCGCCATCATCAGGTCAAAGCCAGTAACCCTCTCATACAGTTTTTCACCAAAATATTTTGATGCCCATACAACCCCAATTCCATCTGGAACATTTAAATCGCTTGAGTTTAGAATCTTTTTAAACTTTTCATCCTTTTGTGCAAGCATAATCATCTCTACATTTGGAGTAAAAACAACATGAGGTGATGAGGAATTTAAAAACTCAAGACACTTTTCTTTTGCCTTTTTAAAGTTCACACAGTCAATCCTCACACCTAAGATGTTTATGCTATCTTTCTTTTTAATATTATTCAAAGCCTCTCTTAATATTTCAAAAGCCTTTTCAGCTTTCTGGGTCATGTTCTTTGTAATCTCATCAATTTTCTTTGTTACTTTCCCATCATATAGCATATATTGAATACTAATTAGCACATTATTTTCATCGAAACTGTCTACATACCCTGCAGGTTTAAACCCATATATCTTTAGAAAACTGTCAATCTTTGGGTCATAGGAAATACCAATGAATCTAACACCCATCTTTGCTGCAAACACAAGAGCGTGAAGCCTCATCCCAACTACTAAATCCAATTTCTTGAAAATTCCTAAAAGCTCATGCGGAGATAGCTTTTCACTTAGCACGTATGGTTTATTTTTCATCTTTGAGACAATCTCATTTATCTTGATTATGTCCCACTTGCCTTGAAAAGGAATAAACACAACGTTGTACCCTTCACTTTCTATAAGAATGTCAGCAATCTTTGCAATTTTGTCAGTCATGTCCTTTTCCTTTTTCCATTTTCTTACCACAATGCCTATGGTCTTTTTGCTAAAATCTATTTTATACTCTTCTAAAAGTTTTTGTATTTTTTGCTCACAGCAAGGATTCAGTAAAAAGGCAGGGTCTGCTGAAAGTTCAATCTTTTTGTTTATTTTTAATTTATGCAAAAAATCAAACGAATCATAGTCTCTTACTGTAATATAATCTGCAAGTTTTATCACATGTTTGAAAAGAAATATATTATACCACCTTTTAATGGGTCCAATTCCCTGAGAAAAAATAAAAACCTTTTTGCCAAAAAGCTTTGCAAGAAAGATCTGAAAAAGGTAATAATAAAGGCTTCTGTTGCTTGTCTCATTTTGAAAAAGACTTCCCCCGCCAGAAATAAAAATGTCACATCTCTTTATTGCTTTTATAACAGAAGGAATCTTTTTCCTGTTGACAGACTCCACATTATAGATCTTTGATGTAAGCTCTGGTCTTGAAGACAACACAACTATATTCAAACTGCTATTGCTCTCTCTTTCATATTCTTTTAGTTTATCAACTAAAACCCTTAAGATTGCCTCATCACCAGTATTCAATTGTCCGTAATATCCTGATATAACAATATTTTTCATTTGCTTTTCTCACCCAAAATTAAAATATTGGTTTTGAATAAAGTTCAAATTATCTGCAGAGAATAATCTATGGAAAACTTAAAAATCACATCAATACTGGAGGTATATAAGATGCCAGATAGAATCACCTGTAATGTCTCTGATTGCATGTACTGGGACAACAAAAGATGTACAGCACCATCAATTGAAGTATCAGTTGATGGTGGTGGTTCTACAGCTCACGGCACAAAAGAAAAAACAAATTGCCACACATACACCTTAAGAAGATAAAATTCCTATCTTTTGACCTCACTTCCGTAAGGACAGACCCTCATGCATATACCACAAACCTGGCCACGCCCTATATACTTAAACTTTTCCTTCATGTAAGTGCTACATGCATGGGGGTCTATCATCTCATTTCTATCAATGCCCAAGTACCATGTACTTCCACGAAGTGCCTGTGCTGGGCAGCTTATAATACAGAGATTGCACTGTCCACATTGAGGCTCCATTATATGATTTTCAATCTTTTCTTCTGGTTCATATGTTGTAAGTATTGTTCCAAGCCTTACTCTCGGACCAAATCTATTGTGAACAAAAAGGTTGTTTTTCCCTATAAACCCCATGCCAGACAAAACTGCTCCTATCTTGTGAGATAAAACTCCTGAAAAACCGTTGTCCTTGCCATGGACGCTCTGTGATGCAGCAACACTCATCGCAAAATATCCTTTTGACTCTAAAAATAATACCCCTTTTAAAGTCAAAAGGTCAATGAGGTTATTTACTGCCTTGTAATGGTGGTAATATGTAAATGTGGGTGAATCCACAATTTCATTTACGATAGCGTCAGAAAGTCTTACAGTTACAGTTATGCAGGTTTTAAACATTTTTAGTTCAGCTGGAAGGTATTCATGTATATTTGAAATACCAACGTCACTTGCGCCTTCTTTAATTAGCATTTCTTTTAATTCTTTTAAGATCATATTGAAAATCACTCTCTTTTTTAGAATATAAAATCAAATACTTCTTCTATATTTGACATTGCATATATCTTCATTCCAAAATCTGAAGACAAATTTTCTGAATTCCTCTTTGGAATTATTGCCCTTTCAAAGCCCAGTTTTTTAGCCTCATTTAGCCTTTTTTCAATGCTATTTACTGCTCTAATCTCGCCGGTTAAACCCACTTCACCTATTAATACATTATCTCCAATCGGCACGCCCTTATAACTTGAGGCAATAGCACACACAATTGCAAGGTCTGCCGCAGGTTCTGTAACCTTAAATCCACCTGCAACATTTACATATATATCCTGAACATTCAAAGGAAGACCAACCTTTTTTTCAAGCACTGCGCAAAGCATTACACACCTGTTATAGTCAATTCCGGTCACAGTCCTTCGTGGTGTACCAAAAGATGTCGGGGTGGTCAGTGCCTGAATCTCCAATAAAATAGCACGCGTCCCTTCAATTGCAGAGTAAATAGCAACTCCTTCTACATTGTAGCTACTCTCTAAAAAAAGACTTGAAGGATTTTTTACCTCAACAAGCCCGCTATCGGTCATCTCAAATATCCCAAGCTGGTTTGTTGGTCCAAATCGGTTTTTATAAGCTCTTATAATTCTAAATGTATTAAATCGCTCACCTTCAAAATATAAAACACAGTCAACCATATGCTCTAAAACCCTTGGCCCGGCAATAAGTCCGTCTTTTGTGACATGTCCAACAATTACAATTGTAATTTTTAAGCTTTTTGCCAGTTTCAAAAGTTTCATTGTCACATCTCTTACCTGTGTAACACTTCCCGGAGCTGATTGATTATCCGGAAGATACATTGTTTGAATTGAATCTATTATAATAAACTCGGGTTTAAGGTCTAAAATCAACCTTTCAACAAGGTCAAAGTTTGTCTCACATAAAATATCAATATCGCCATCTATCTTTAGCCTCTGGGCTCGTAGTTTTAACTGGTTTGCCCCTTCTTCACCAGAGACATATAATACCTTCATCCTCTTGCTCAATATACTTCCAACCTGCAAAAGCAAAGTTGACTTCCCTATCCCTGGCTCACCGCCAAGCAAAATCAGCTCACCTTTGACAAAACCTCCACCAAGGACACTGTCAAGCTCATCAATTCCACATAAAAACCTCTCTTCTTCTGTTGCGACATCTGAGAGCTTTAAAGGTGTCAAATTACTTTGTTGAGGTTTTGTAACCTCTTTTTTCTTATCCTCTACGTATTCTCCCACTAACGTGTCCCAACTTGAGCAATTTGGACATCTTCCAAGCCACTTTGAAGTCTTGTAGCCACATTCTTGACAGACATAAACCATTTTCAATTCAAATCACCTTTTCTTTAAATCCATACGATATATTTTTATCATATTTTCACCTATTAATAAAGAGTTATGATATAATCTAATTGATGGGCATGGTAAAAGATGAGGAGGTTTGTTTTTAGAAAATGAAGGTCTTGCATTTAATAAGTGGTGGAGATACTGGGGGTGCAAAAACACATATCATAAACCTTTGTTCAAAATTAAAAAATCTGGTTAAGCTGAAGATTATTTGTTTTATGTATGGACCATTTTATGATGAGGTAAAAAATGCTGGAATTGACATAGATGTTATCCCGCAACGTTCACGATTTGATTTGAGTGTTGTTGACAAGATATATCAAATGATAGAGCATGAGGGGTACGATATAATTCACTGTCACGGTGCAAGGGCAAACTTTATCGGAATGTTTCTCAAAAGGAAGGTCAAAAACATACCTTTTATAACAACAATACATAGTGATTTTGACTTGGATTTTCAGGACGTGTTTTATAAAAGGATTATTTTTTCGTACTTGAACAAGGTCTCACTAAAAAGGTTTGACTATTTTATTTCTGTTGGGTCTGCCTTGATTGATAAGATTAAAAGTTTAGGAGTAGATGAAAAGAAAATTTTTCTTTTGTACAACGGATTTGACTTCGCCAAAGAGATAAGCTTTGAAGAAAAAGATGCATTTTTATCAAGGTACATGGACAAATCTGTATATCAATCTAAAACAATTGTAGGAAACTTAAGCAGGTTATATAAAGTAAAGGGATTAGACGTTTTTATTAAAGCTGCAAACTTGGTTGTTAAAGATAACCCTAATGTGATTTTTTTAATTGGTGGCAGTGGTCCCCAAAGGGAGTATCTTCAAAATATGATAAATGAGTTTAAATTAAATGACAAAGTTTTTTTGCTTGGCAATATAAGAAATCCATATGATTTTTTCAACGCAATAGACATAAATGTAATTAGTTCATATTCAGAGACATTCCCATACTCAATCTTAGAGGCAACAGCTCTTGAAAAATGCTGTATCTCAAGTAAAGTAGGTTCTGTCCCTGACTTGATTGAAGATGGTGAAAATGGCTTTTTGTTCGAGGTAGGAGATTATAAAGAACTTTCTAAAAAAATAGAAACTCTTTTAAATAACAAAGAAGTTATTACAACTTTTGGCAAAAGACTTTCTCAAAAAGCAAAAGAAAAATTTTCAGCTGAGAATATGGCAAAAATGCAATTTGAGATTTACAAAAGGATTATGCAAAAAAGGTAAAGGGCTACCTTTTGCAGAAATTTTTACCAAGCAGGTAGCCCCTTTGATTTTTGTTGCTTTTTAAAACTTTTAAATCTTTACATTTCTTTCTTTGCTGCTAATTCTGATAACCTCACTTACCTCTGAGACAAATATCTTTCCATCGCCTGGGTTGCCAGTTGAACAGCAGTCAAGAATAATATCTATAACCTTTTCAAATTGTTCATCGCTTACAACCATCATTACTAAAACCTTTGGCAAAAGGTCTACTGTGTACGACCCTGCCCTCCACTGCAGAGTAATTCCTCGTTGGATTCCTCTTCCTTTTACTCTCATAACTGTCATACCATAGATTCCTTCTTTTTCCAAGCACTCTTTGAGGTCATTTAGCTTCTCTTCCCTGATGATGGCTTCAATCTTTTTCATTTCAAAACACCCCCAAAATTAAATTCCGCCATAAGCCTCTTCACCATGCTGAGATATGTCAAGGCCAACTGTCTCCTCTTCATATGTCACAGCAAGCCCAACTGTCTTGTCAAGAATTTTCGCTATTATAAATGTAATTACAAATGAAAAAGCCCATACAACAGCTACAGAAATTAACTGTACTAAAAATAGGTTAAAGTTTCCAAATATCAAGCCATCATTTCCACCAGGGTTTACCGCCTTGCTTGCAAATATGCCTGTCGCAAGCGCCCCCCAAGTTCCACCCATGCCATGGCATGCCCATACATCCAAAGTCTCATCAAGTTTTAGCCTTTCGCGAAGTCTTATAAAGTAGAATGAGATTACAGATGCAACTGCACCTATTACAATTGCTGTAAGAGCATTTACATAACCTGATGCAGGTGTTATTGCAACAAGCCCAACAACCGCACCTGTTGCAATTCCAATTGCACTTGGTTTTTTATAGAGCCAGCTTATAATCATCCACGAAACAGCGGCAGATGCAGCAGCCACATTTGTCACTACAAAAGCATTTACTCCTATCTCATTTGCAGCTAAACTGCTTCCACCATTGAACCCGAACCATCCAAACCAAAGTAAAAACGCACCAAGTAATGTAAGTGGAATATTGTTTGGTTCCATCTGAACCTTCCCAAAGTCTTTCCTTTTTCTAATCACAAGCGACAAAGCCAAAGCTGAGACACCAGCAGTAATATGCACAACAGTCCCGCCTGCAAAATCTAAAGCACCTAAGTCTTTGAGCCATCCACCTTTTGCCCACACCCAATGCGCAACAGGGTTGTAGACAAATAGAGCCCACAGCAATGTAAAGAGTATATAGCTGCTAAATTTGATTCTTTCTACATATGCTCCCACAATCAGGGCTGGAGTAATAACAGCAAACATCATCTGAAATGCCATGAACAAAAGGTGTGGGATTGTGGCTGCATAGTCAGGGTTGGGTTTATATCCCACATTTCTTAAACCTGCCCAATCCAGACTTCCAATCAAACCAAACCTGTCAGGGCCAAACGCCATGCTGTAGCCAACCAGTACCCATTCAATGCTAATTATCCCCAAAGTCAACGCTGACATGGTAATTGTGGAAAGAAGGTTTTTTCGTCTGACCATACCACCATAAAAAAGACCTACCGCCGGTGTCATCAGCATAACCAGAGCTGTTGAAATGAGTACCCATACAATATCAGCATAGTTCATCCAAAACACCCCCAAATCTTATTTTGAAAGTCTATATCCGCCTAAAATGCAAAATGGGGACATACCCTTTTTTGGTATGCCCCCATTGGCAACTACAATTTTATTATATCCAGCTTTTGAGATGATGTCAATAGGTGAAATTTTAAATTGGTGAAATTGCAAAAATAAAAGCTCCTTGAAAAAAGGAGCTGCAAAAATTCTTTTATCTTTTCGAGAACTGGGGTGCTCTCCTTGCTTTCTTGAGACCGTATTTCTTCCTCTCCACCATACGTGGGTCTCTTGTGAGAAATCCTGCTTTCTTTAAAACAGGTCTTAGGGTTGGGTCTGCAAGCACTAAAGCTCTTGCAATACCATGCCTTACAGCACCTGCTTGGCCAGAAAGCCCGCCACCCATGACCTTTGCGATTACATCATATTTGTTCAAAGTCTCTGTAAGAGTTAGTGGCTGCTTTACAATTATTCTCAATGTCTCAAGTGGAAAATACTCTTCCATGCTCTTATCGTTCACAATAATCTTACCACTTCCAGGTGAAAGCCAAACCTTAGCAACAGAAGTTTTCCTTCTACCAGTTGCATAGTATTTTATCTGTGCCACTTTCATATCCTCCCCTTACAAAACTATATTTCCAACACTTCTGGCTTTTGTGCAGCATGTGGATGATTTGGTCCTCTGTAGACTTTTAGCTTTCTCATGAACCTATCTCTCAGCCTATTTTTAGGAAGCATTCCGCGCACCGCAATCTCAATTGCTTTCTCTGGATGCTTTTCAAGAAGTCTGCGATATGGTATGAACTTAAGTCCCCCAGGATATTTTGTATGATATCTGTATCCATCCTTGTCAAGCTTTTTACCTGATAAAACAACCTTCTCAGCATTTACCACAATCACATAGTCTCCAGTGTCAACATTAGGTGTAAACTGGGGTTTATGTTTTCCTCTCAAAATCACAGCAATCTTTGCTGCAAGCCTTCCCAGCGGTTTTCCTGTTGCATCTATCACATACCACTTCTTTGGAACTTCATTTGGCTTTGCAAGGTATGTCTTCATCGCTTTCTTCTTCACTCCTTTTGAAATTTTGTTTTCTGAAAATCTATGTTATCAACTCATACTCGGGGCCTTATTTTAAAACATTAAATATTCTAATACATTATATTGTCAATGTCAATTGCTTGGATAACGATTTTTAATAAGTATAAGTAAATACTTTTATTTAGGTTGTTGAATAAAAATTATTACCAATAATACATAAAATGAGCAAAAGTTATTGATTCCATTCATATGCGAAAGAAAACTTCTTACCTTCTACTTTTCTGAGAAGTTGCTCAAACAAAAAAGTAATTAGTATCCAATCAATATACCTTTTATAATTCTTAAACCTCCTGAGCCTTACATTCTCAAGATTATATTCACCTTTTAATTTACTAAATAGTCTTTCAATCTTTGTTCTATGCTTGTATAGCTTTTTGCCCTCTTCAGTTTCTAAAAATCTTATGTTATTTCTTCTAAAAACATTCTTAACATTGTTTTTATCTTTCATGTTTCTTTTGTTTATCCCAGCAACAAATTTAACCTTAAGCTCATTTGCTATATTAAACCATCTGCTACAATCGTATCCCGCATCTGCTAATACAATCTCACAGCCAAAGCCCCATGCCCTATATAAAAGCTCTTCTTGTCTTGAGTCATGTTCATTTGCCCCTGTTAAAATCCAGAAAAGTGGTATTACTTCTTCTTTACCTGTACACAAAAGATGTAATTTGTATCCCCTGTAAAATCCTATTGTAATATGTATACCTATTTTTGCTTCTGAATCATTTTTGGCACTTCTCAAAGGTGTAGAATCTACTATCGCTATACTCATATCAGGTTCTATCTTAGCTATTAATATGTCTTTTATATCTTGCATGTATTCTTTTTCTATTTTTCTTGACAACTTCGCAAAATATGAATAGTCCGGACTTTCTTCTATACCTACTACTTGCTTAAACTCTGTGTCTTGATTTATTCGATATTCTAATTCTCTGAAACTCTTTATCCCCTTCTTAACTTTGTAAACCAGACAAGCTATTATTTGAAACAAATTAAATTTCCTTGGGCGTCCTCTTCTATTGTGCTTTATTCTCCTTGTCAGAGCTTCAGTAACCTTTTTCACTACAAAAAGTAGCTTTAAAAATTTCTTATTTTGTGCTTTAATATTCATGAGTATATCTTTTCCCCCTTGTGTTTTGTTGTGGTTTTCTCTTAAATTAAATTATAACACAAGGGGTTTTTTTCATTTGTTACTATGTTTACTTTATATGGTTATTTCTTTTATTCAACAACCTCTAAGTATAAGTAAATACTTTTATTTTAAAAATGCAAGGCATTTGACAAGAATTTTGGTAAAATATAAATGTAAACTCCGCATTGATAAGATTGACAAGAAAGGAGGAAATGTTATTGAAATATTTGGTTGCACCGGATAAATATAAAGGGTCATTTGACGCTTTAGTCGCATCTGAGATAATAAAAGAAGCTATTGTTGAGGTTGACAAAGGTGCAGAAGTTTTCCAGCTTCCGCTTGCTGATGGTGGCGAAGGAACGTTGACAGCTCTATCTAAAATCTTCGGTGCCAAAATAGAAGAGGTTGAGGTAAATGACCCACTTTTTAGGAAGATAAAAAGCAGGATAGGATTTTTTGAAGACAAAGCAATTATTGAAATGGCAGAATGTTCAGGACTTCTTCTTTTAAAAGATGAAGAAAGAAATCCCCTTTACACAACAACATACGGTGTTGGTGAGCTCATCAAATACGCAATTTCAAAGAAAGTGAAAGAAATCATCATTGGCATTGGTGGGTCTGCAACAAATGATGCTGGAGTAGGGATGCTAAATAGCCTTGGTATGAAATTTTTAGATGAGAATGGAAATGAGTTAAAACCAATTGGGGAAAACTTAGTAAAAATAAAAAAGATTGATGATTCAGAATTTTTGAAAGATGCTCTCAAGATAAAATTTACAGTTTTGTGTGATGTGACAAACCCACTTTATGGAGAAAACGGTGCAGCGTATGTATTTGCACCCCAAAAAGGAGCAGATGAAAATGCTGTAAAGCTTCTTGATATGGGGCTTAGGAATTTTGCAAATGTTGCCAAAGAGTACCTCGGAAAAGATTTATCGCTTTCAAGCGGATCTGGTGCTGCAGGGGGATTAGGATTTGCACTTTTGGCTTTTTTGAACGCTCAGTATGTATCAGGAATAGATTATATACTCAGCGCTTCAAATGCAGAAGAACATGTCAAGTGGGCAGATATTATTATCACTGGTGAAGGAAGATTTGACAGGCAAAGTCTATCTGGAAAATCTACAATTGGAATTGCAAGACTTGGGGTTAAGCTTGGCAAGATGGTAATTGTTATTTCAGGGTCTATTGATTGTCCTTTTGAAGAATATTCAAAAGAAGGCATAACTTCAATTTTTTCTATCGTTGATATGGCATCATCGCTTGACAGATGTCTCAAAGAGGCACCACGGCTTTTGAAAGAAACTACAAAGAGCATTGTGAATTTGATTTTAAGGGCAAAAAATCTTTAAAAAGCAGATAAAACCATCAGGGCTATTCCGCCTTTTTTTGGAATAGCCCTGAAAAAGAAAAGTTTTTACTTTATGCAAAAACAATGTGGATATCCTGTGCTGCAGTACTTTTCTGGCAATTTGATTATCAGTGCGTTATCGAGCTGTTCAAATTCAAGCTCACCTTCAAAACCCAAAAGTTTTACCTCTTTGACAGAGATGCCACTTGACAGTCCCAAACTTTTGATGATTGCTCTGTTATCTTCTGGATACTTCATTTGAAAAGCAAAAATTTTTCCATCTTTTTGGGTAAATCTAAAATCCTCTTTTGTCCACTCAAGCTTTTTCTCCTGGAAAGCTCCACCTTGACCTTTTGTCGGACCTTCTCCATATCTTATCCATGGACGTGTTGCATATATGCCTTCTGCGTTTACTTTCATCCATTTTGCAATTTCATCAAGAATATAAAGACACTCATCATCCAGTGTACCATCTGGTTTTTGTGGAATGTTTAAAAGAAGGTTTCCACCTTTGCTGACAATATCAATAAGCATTTCAATTACCTGCTCAGGAGTTTTATATACAGCTCTTACATCATAAAACCAGCCACCTACACATGTATCTGTCTGCCATGGATGAGGTAGAATATCTTCGGCTGCTCCACGTTCAATGTCCAAAACACCAATTTTATACACATCCGGATTTGTGTCTTTTTGAGTGTACACTGCTTGATTTATACCACCGTGATTCTTGGCACTTGTATTGTAAAGATGCGCAACTATACTCAGCCCAATCTCACCAAATGGAACACCACCATCTGAATATAAAAAGTCTGGTTCATACTGGTCAATTAAATCTTTTATTCTTAAAAACCATTTCATATGCCACTGTGTACTTTGCGAGTACCAATTGACAATTTTTCCATGCTGTTTTTCTAACTCATACTCGTCCCTATTTGGGTGATAAAAATCCTCATAGACAGGGTCATTTCCATCATATGGAACACCCTTATATGGTCCTTTTGAATCACATCCTTTGTTTGGTGCAAACCATGAAAAGCTTGCTGCTAAATGTTCTGATACACCAAACGGAAGCCCTCTTTCCCTTGCAGCCTTTGCCCACATTCCAACAATATCTTTTTTGGGACCCATATTTACTGCATTCCACCTATGGTATCGGGAATTCCAGTTATCAAAGTTATCGTGGTGAACAGCCTGAGCAACAAAATATTTTGCCCCTGCTTTTATATACAGATCAATTAATTCCTCTGGATTAAACTTTTCGGCTTTCCACATCTGAACAATGTCTTTGTAACCAACCTTTGAAGGATGCCCATACTTTCGCCAATGGTAGTAATACTGTGGCTCTCCTTCTCTATAAATATTGCGTGCATACCAATCACCATACATAGGAACCGATTGAGGCCCCCAGTGCGCCCAAATACCAAACTTGGCATCTAAAAACCATTGAGGACATTTGAACTGCCTTAAAGATTCCCATGTTGGTGAGAATGGACCTTGTTGGATGGTTTTTAAATACTCCTCCATGTATAAAAGACCTCCTTGTGTACAAATTATTTCTTATAAAGTGGCCCAAAATTCTTGCATGCTCTAAAATCTGCTCCTTCTAAGTCTTCTGTTCCAAACGCACTCCAAGCACTTGGTCTGAATATTCTTTCTTCTTCTACATTGTGCATGCACACTGGAATCCTTAACATAGTTGCCAATGTGATAAACAAATCACCTACATGTCCATAGGTTATCGCACAGTGATTTGCTCCCCAGTTTTCCATCACAGAGTATGCGCTCTTAAATGCTCCCTTGCCAGTTAGTTTTGGTACAAACCATGTGGTTGGCCATGTCGGGTCTGTCCTTCTGTCAAGTATTTCATGAACATTTGGAGGAAGTTCTACTGTCCAGCCTTCTGCAATCTGAAGAACAGGTCCCAACCCTTTAACAATATTTAATCTTGAGATTGTAACAGGCATACCACCTCTTGTCACAAATTTTGTTGAAAATCCGCCACCTCTAAAATAGCCCAAATTTGCATAACAGAATCTTGTTGCTTCTAAACACTTTCTAACTTCTTCTTCAGTGATTTCCCAGAAAGGTTTTATAGCAGGCTTGCCGTCAATCTCTTGCTGACCTGTTCCGTCCAGTGCTGCTGAACCTGAATTTATAAGATGAATAACCCCATTTTCCAAAAGTCCTTCTGGTTTCCATCCAGTAACTCTATAAATAGCATCTGGACTCCAATATGTTCTAACGTCTGCAAAAATCTGGGCTGTATTTGTAAGAAGATGCCCAAATAACATACATACACCGTTTAAACTATCATTTTCTGTAGCAATTATGTATGGCTGTCTCAGTCCATTCCAGTCAAATGAGGAGTTGAGAATTGTTTCCATAAAGTCACCGTTTGGAAAATGATCTGTCCACTGCCGCTGTCCTTGAAATCCTGCTAAAATTGCATTATGTCCAAGTGCTTCTTCGGGATAACCTAATGCTTCAAGTTTTTTGTTACCAACCATTAAATCTCTCGTTATTATAGCCATCTTGACTACAAATTCCCATACCTCATCCTTCTTTTTTCTGTCAACTCTTTTCTCTGGTGGATTGGGGTCTTCTCCTTCCTTACAATTATTCCTCACCCACTGTATTGCCCTTTCAAATTCTTCTTGGTCGTATATCTTTTCTTCTATTCGCCTTATTATCTCTGACATGTCAACATACTCAACTCTCATCCCAAGATAGTCCTCAAAAAAGTCAGGATCAACAATCGAACCCGCAATTCCCATCGATACGCTTCCAATTGAAAGATAAGACTTATTTTTCATTATAGAAACTGCCAAAGCACTTTTTACAAACTTTAAAATCTTTTCTTGAACATCTTGAGGAATTGAAAAATCATCTTTGTCTTGAACATCCTTCCCATATATCTTAAAGACAGGTAACCCTTTTTGATTGTGAGCGGCCGACACTGCAGCAAGATATACAGCACCCGGTCTTTCTGTACCGTTAAATCCCCATACAGCTTTTGGAATATCCAGTGTCATATCCATTGTTTCAGAACCATAACACCAGCAAGGCGTGATTGTTATAGAAAGGCCTACTCCCTCTTTTTTGAAAAGTTCATCTGCCATTCTTGCCTCAACAACACCACCAATACACCGAGGAGGGAGCACACACTTTACTTTCTCGCCATTTGGCAAATAAACATTCTTTTCAATAAATTCTGCTACCGATTTTGCTAATCTCCATGTCTGCTCTTCTAAAGACTCTCTTACTCCACCATATCTTCCATCTATAGTTGGTCTTATACCCACCTTGGGGTAATCTTCAACAAATCTTTTTTCACCTATGAAAACATTCAATCTTTCATTTGACATTTTTGCTATTTCTCCTTTCTTTCAGTTTTTGAGATGCAAAACTACATTGGTGAAATGGAATGAAAGTATGTGAAACGTTTAGCTTTTGTTTTAGAAAAATAATTATAACGCTATTCATTCTGTCTTTAAGTATATATGCTATTTTACAACTTGTCAATATTTAACTAATTTTTTGCCCCAAGCTTTTATATAATTGTCCGTTAGTCCTAATTGTATATCGCATTTTTCTATTTACTATAAAAATAGAGAGTCAATTATCACTAAAACTCTCTCACCATATGCTAAACGTTTCACAAACCATGACAAAATGAAAACTTTACTTTTGATTTTATTATATTCTTTGATACATTCCTTGTCAATAACAAATAAATTGAATAAAAAATAAGTCAAAAACACTCTAAATCATCTTAAAACCAATAAAATCAACACTTGATCTCTCGTATAGACTTTTTTATCAAAAGTTGTGCATCCAACTTTTTAAAGAGAGGGAAATCGCTTTTATCACCTTTTAGTCTGTTTAAAATAAGTTCAGCCGCAGCCTTGCCAATTTCCTCTGTTGGTTGTAGTACTAAAGATAGAGGTGGTTTTACCATTCTTGCTATTTCAATGCTGTCAAATCCAATAACAGAAAGTTCATCAGGAATTTTAACATCCTTTTCATTCATAGCAATTACACTTCCAACAGTCATATCGTAATTTGTAATGAATACTGCAGTGGGAGGGTCATCTTTCTCTAAAAGCTCCATCATCCTCTTAAATCCTGATTCCATGCTGTGGTAATCACTAAATTTTATATACTCCTCATCTATTTCCACGTTATAATCCTTGTGTGCCTCAATGTAACCTCTCAGCCTTTCCTTTGCTGTATAAATATTTTGTGGACCGCATATTATGCCAATTTTTCTATGTCCCATAGTGATAAGTTTTTCTACCGCTTTGTATGAAATTTCAAAATTGTTTACAACAATTGTGTCACACTCATAATCTGGAATTGGTCTATCAATTGCTATTATTGGAATATCTCTTTTTACAATTTTTCTTATATCACAGCCCCTCAAAGAAGTGGGAACAACTACAAGAGCATCTACTCTTTTTTTATAAAGAAAATCAAATCTTTCCTTTTCCAATTTTTCGTCATCTTTATAGTCGCACACAACAACGCTATAGCCTGTTTCAAGCAAGATTGTTTCTAAACTTGAAATAATAGTGCTAAAAAACTGTTCAAATACAGGTATAAGCACACCCACGGTCATAGTCTTGTTTGTCCTCAAGCCTCTTGCAATCTCATTCACTTCAAAATCCAAGGCTTTTATGGCTTCTTCAATCAATATTCTATTTTTTTCAAGCACATTTCCTCCATTTAAGTATTTTGAAATTGTTGCAATTGACAAGCCTGTGTAGCGAGCAATGTCTTTGATGGTCGCAGGAATTTTTATCACCCTCTTTTGTACAATGAATTTTTTATTAGTTTATTTTACCACCCTAAGCTCTCTTAAATCAAGAATTTTGGGAAGCATTGTTTGAAATACCCATAGGTTTTGATTTGTTTTTGTTGATTCTTTTTATTTTGTTGTGTATAATTAAAATAAATAACTTTAAAATAAATACAACTAAAACAATTTGGAGTGAAAGAAATGGACATCAATTTCAAAATAAAACCTTTCTGGTTTTGGAATGGGAAAATTGAAAATGATGAAATAGCAGTTCAAATAGCTCAGATGCATGAAAAAGGAATTGGCGGGTTCTTCATTCATCCACGGCAAGGCCTTGAAATACCCTACCTTTCTCACGAGTGGTTTGAAAAGGTTTCTGTTGCAATTGAATGTGCAAAAAAATATAACATGGAAGTGTGGCTTTATGATGAATATCCTTATCCAAGTGGAATTTCAGCTGGTGAAGTAGTTGCTCAGCATCCTGAGTATCAAGCTTTTATATTAGATTATAAAGTGTTTGAGGCAAAAGATAATGAAGAGATTTGCATTGAAATTCCCATGTGTGAAGTGTTATTACCAAGAGCTTATAGAATAAGAAACAATACTATAGTATGGAATGAATACATAGATTTGATTGATTATATTGGTGTAATCTACAAAGAACATATTTACCAAGAAAGCGGGCTTACATTTTACAATAGGAAAAGATACTTTGTTGGAGATGGGGCAAAAGTTCTTAAATGGAAAGTACCAAAAGGAGAGTGGAAGATATTTTTGTTTTATCAGTATCCATTAAAAAATTTTAAATATTTCGGAACATTTATCGACCCTCTAAACAAAGATGCTGTAAGACTGTTCATTCAAACCACTCATGAAAAATATAAAAAATACTTAGGTCATGAGTTTGGAAAAACAATAAAGGGAATTTTTACGGATGAAACAGCTCCAGTTGCCGGCAAACTTCCTTGGTCAAAATTGCTTCCTAAGCTTTTTGAGCAAACATATGGGGAAAATCTTATTGAAAAATTACCTCAAATTATTTGCACAGACATATTTGATACAGCTTGTTCAAAAATTAAGTATCAGTTTTGGAAGCTTGTTGTGGACACATTTATTGAAAGCTACGACAAACAAATCCTTGAATGGTGCCACCAGAACAATCTTTTGTATGTGGGCGAAAAGCCAATTTTGAGAAGCTCACAATTAGCCTTTATGGATATTCCTGGAATAGACGCAGGACATCAAAAGGCTGGTGACATTCCCCAGGTTGTATCTGAAAACTACAGAGCAAATCCAAAGATAGCATCATCTGCCGCTCACTTTTATAAAAAGGAAAGGGTTTTGTGTGAATGCTTTCATAGTATCGGCTGGAGCATGACAATGCAAGATATGAAATGGATATTTGATTGGCTAATACTACAGGGAATAGACATGTTTGTTCCTCATGCTTTTTATTATAGTGCAGATGGTCTTAAAAAACACGATGCTCCACCTTCAGCCTTTTTCCAGATGCCATGGTGGAAACATCAAAAAATATTGTCTGAGTATGTAGAAAATGTAACTAAAATGCTTAAAAATTGCAAAAGAAAAGTTGATGTACTTGTAGTAGATCCAATTACAAGCCAGTGGACCTGTTTTTATGAGAAAGAAATAAAAGAAAAAATTTCAAAGGATTTTCGTAGAATTCAGCAAATTCTTTTAGAACAAAATATAGACTATTACATAGTTGACCAGTCATTAGTGAGGAATTTGGAATGCAGGAATCAGAAGATCTATTATGACAATGAAAAATTTGAACTATTGATCATTCCACCTGTGACCAATTTGGAAAAAGAAGCTTACATGAAGATAAAAGAGCTGATACTAAATGGGTGCAAGATAGTATTTATTGGCTGTTTGCCATTTCAAAACATCGAAGATTTTGATGTCGCCAAAGATATTAGCAATTTTCTTGGAGTAAATCCTATGGACATCGCAAAGGCATATACAACAGGTTCTAAATTGAACAATACAGTTTTTCTTAACAGTTGTATCTTCATTGGTAATATAGAAGATTTAGCAACAAAAATTGACAAGATTTGTGAAAAGCCTGTAAGTGTATCATATGAATCTTCTAATGACCGCGGTATTCTCTGTGCTTACTTTGAGGATGTAGATCATGATCTTTTATTCATAATAAACCCAACTAAGGAGAAAAAGAGTTGTATGATACACGTGGGTTACAAGGCTGATGAAATAACCAGAATTTATTCGGTTCCATTAACATTGCAAGATTCCGAAAAGGAAATAAATTTCGAAAATTCTTTAGATAAAAAGCAAATGGTTTTTTCCATAAGTTTTGAACCTTTTCAATCGTATTTAATTAAATTAGAAAAAAGTTGGATTAAGAAGAACAACCACAAAAGTGATATTGAAAAGAGAGTTTTTCAATACAAAATTCCTCTTGAAACTCCCTGGAAATTTTCAATTGAGAGTTTAAATCCTTTAAGTCTCGGCAGATGGAATTTAAAATTGATTTTCAACAACGAAAATGAACAATACTCAGCATCTTCAAAAATTCCAGTTACACCAAAACCAATAATTGATCAGATAGAAGAGGCAAAAATTCCAATACCACTAAAAACAAAAAGTTTCTTTGGATGTCCAAAAGAAATAACGTTGCCAAGCTTTGAGGCAATATACACTACTTCATTTTTTGTAGATGTTGCAGACCAACAATTTTGGCTTGTCATTGAAGATGAAGGTATAAAAGGCGAATGGGTTGTACTTTTGAACAATCATACTATTTTACCAAGAGATTTTGTATCAAAAAGATTTTATTCTCATACTAATTTAGCATATGACATTAGCAACTTAATTAAATTGGGAGAAAATCAGCTTTGTGTATGCGTTAAGATTAGCAGGTCTTTTGATGGACTTCTTACACCCATTTATATTTTCAGCATGGCAGGTATATTCAAAGTTGATGACAGCTGGCATATAGGCAAGCTTCCAACTCAAGGCTGCTTTAGTAAAGACCTTGAAAACGGCATTCCTTTTTATGCTGGTTTTATAAAGTACGAAAAAGAACTTCAAATGCCATATTTGGAAAGTGGTATTGTGGAATTCTTTATCGAAGATAACGTAGATCAGTGTGTTAGCCTTTATATAAATGATGAACTTATAGGCACAAGATGTTGGCAACCTTACAGATGGAAGGTAGATTCTGATTTACTTTCTTCAAAGAAGGTAAAGCTCACACTTGAAGTATCAACTTCGATGTTACAACTGTTCGAAGGTGAAGTTATTGAAGAAAAAACACACAAAATTAAGACAATATGAAACTTATCAATATAAAAATTGGAGGTAGATTTAGAATGATGCGCATTGTAGAAAAAATTAGACAAAAAAATGAAAATTATCACTCCGGTCCAATACCTACAATTGTCTTTTTGGGTGACAGTGTAACCCACGGTTGCTTTGAGGTCATTGAAGGAACAAAAAGAACATTAGAAGTTGTGTGCGATTTTGAAGCTGTCTATCATAATCAATTTAAAAAAATCTTATCAATGGTGTTCCCATTTGCTCCAATTAATATTGTCAATGCAGGTATAAGCGGCGATACAGCACAAAGTGGCTTACAAAGACTTGAAAGAGATGTTTTAAGATTTAACCCGGACCTTGTGGTAGTTTGTTATGGATTAAATGATAGCAACAAAGGAAAAGAGTATTTGAATGAATATTTAAATGGTTTAGCAGGAATATTTTTGGAACTTAAGAAGAATGATATCGAAGTAATCTTTTTGACTCCCAATATGAAAAACACTTATATTTCACCAGCTATAAAGAGCTTGCCTTTGATTGAGATGGCAAAATTAAATATGGAAAGTCAAATCAATGGAACGTTAGATCTTTACATAGATTCAGCTAAGGAGCTTTGCCAAAAGGAAAATGTTGTAGTTTGTGATTGTTACGAAAAATGGAAAAAGCTTTATCACAGTGGCGTTGACACAACAAATCTTCTTTCAAATTTTATAAATCATCCCAATCGCCCGATGCATAAACTCTTTGCATGGTCATTATTTGAGACAATTATGTTTTAAAAGAAAAAAATTTGAATGAAAGGTGGGAGATTTTAAATGAAAATTTGCATAGTAGGCAGTAGTGGACACTATGTATATGCTTTAAGAGGAATAAAAGAAGACCCTGATGCCCAAATCGTGGGAATCTCTCCTGGATGTGAAGGAGAGAATATTGAAAGGTTATATTCTCAAGTAAATGAAATGGGATTTGCACCTGTGGTTTATAGCAATCCTATAAGCATGTTTGAAGATCTCAAACCTGACATTGCTGTGATTAATACATTTTTTTATAAAAATTCTGAGCTTGCAATTGAGGCTATGGAAAGAGGAATCCACGTATATATGGAAAAACCTGTTGCACTTTCAATAGAAGAACTTGAAGAACTAAAGAGTGTGCGGAAGCAAACAAAAGTAAAACTTTCGTCAATGCTGGGATTGCGCTATACACCCCATTTTTGGACTGCTTATAAACTTATAAATGAAAACAAGATAGGTAGAATAAGACTGATACATGCTCAAAAATCTTATAAACTTGGAATGCGACCTGATTTTTACAAACAGAGAAGAACATATGGCGGAACAATTCCCTGGGTTGGCATTCACGCTATTGATTGGATTTATTGGTTAAGTGGCAAGAAATTCAAATCGGTCTTTGCAAGACATTCAAGACTTTACAATAATGATCATGGTGAGCTTGAAGCCACTGCTTTTTGTAGTTTTGTAATGGAAGATGAAATTTTTGCAACGGTGAACATTGACTATTTGCGTCCTGCTACTGCCCCTACTCATGATGATGATAGAATTAGAATTGTGGGAACAAAAGGAATTCTTGAAGTTTTAAACGGAAAAGTTTTCTTGCTAAATGACACCACTAAAGAGACTTTGGAAGTCTCCTTGGAAAAGCCACCTATTGTGTTTTTAGATTTCTTAAATGAAGTAAGAGGTACAGAAAAGTGCTTAGTTACTAGCGAGGACAGTTTTTACGTAACCTTAGCTTCGCTTTTAGCAAGGCAGTCTGCTGATGAGGGAAAGGTGATTGAGTTTTGAATTTAAAAAGACCTCCTATACAGGGAACCCCCAAGGAGGTCTTTTTTTAAGGTTGTTTAATCATTTCTGCCCAAACATATTGAACTTTTTATAGTTTGTCAAATCAAAAGGTTCTGTCTTCCTGCTCCATGGCACTCCTATCTCCGAAAACAGCTTTTTGTTTTCAGTTGCCTCATCTATGATTTCTTTTATATTTTTGATATAGGTATATATCTTACCATTTTCATAGCTAATCTCTAAATATTCATCTGGAATACCATAAACACACCTCGATGATTCAAAAGCCCCGTTTGATGCCAATACAAAATTGCGTGTTATTTCCAGTGGACAGTAAAGTAGTTTTCCTTCAAACAGATGCTCTACCATATTAATGTACATATTCACAAACAAATCTTCGTGCCCACCATCAAATTCTTCTGTAGTGCCATCAATGTATTCTATTTTAAACCTATTTGCAAATGTCCAATAGGCCTTTGCTCTTTCAGCTTCTATTATGATATAGGGTGACTCTTCTTCTCTGTTACATAACGTTGAATAAAAATAGACCTCAATTCCGGTTTTTGTGATGATTCTAACACACGCTGTATCTTCTCCTTCAATCTTATGTCCGTGATAAATCTCTGCAGTAACTTTTTGAGGCACACCACCATTTTCTTCTGAGGTCTCAGCAGCAATCAGTTCATTGTTCAAAAGATGTGCAAGAGGATTGTTTATTGTTCCATCCAAGACATAGTTGCCATCAACAATTAACTTACCAGCCCATGCGTTTCTTTGATAATAGCTTTCATCCCTTTTCCAACGTCCAACACCAACAATTGATTTTATTCTGCCAAGTTTGCCTTCTTTTATATACTCAAGAAGTCTTCTAAATGCTTTACCTGAAGTGTTTTGAAAGTTCACACTACAAACCCTATTTGTTTTTCTCTTTGTCTCAATTATAGCGTCAATATCTTGAATTGTCACAGCAGGCGGCTTTTCAAGCAGGACATTAAAACCTCTTTCCATTGCATCAATTGCCATTGGAGCATGTAGGTGTATGGGTGTTGAGATGGCAACAAAATCTAAGTCTTTATGATTCTCAAGCATCAATCTGTAATCCTGATAATACTTAACACCTCGAGAAGTCAATCTATCTATCACTTCTTTATTTTTTTCGTAGCTTGTTGCAACAATTGCTCTCAAGTCAACCATCTTCCCTTGGAGCTGTTCTATTGACCGCAAGTGTATACTTCCAAACCCACTAATTCCAATAAGACCAACCTTTGCAACATTCAAGATTGTACGCCCCCTTTTATATCACGGCTTTAGGACAGATTTTATTGTATTTTTGTTTTCCATATCTTCAAGAGCTTTTGTCGCATCAGTCAACTTGTAAACATTTGTAATCATTTTTTTGAAAAGTTCTTTATTCTGCAACACCACATTAACTGCCATATTCAAATGTTTTGTATCGCTGACCCATACCCCTTGATATCTTAAATTTTTTCTCACAATGTCATAATAACAATCGAGTGTGACGCTGCCGTTGGGGTCACCAAAACCAAGGGAAAGATAGCTTCCACCATTTCGAACAAGTTTTATCCCTTCACTTACTGCCGACGGATGACCCACAGCTTCAATCGCCAAATCCACTCCACGGCCATTTGTGATATCCATTATTATTTCCTGTCTTTGGCCAGCTGTAGTCGAATTTCTATCAAGCACATGCGTTGCCCCAAATTCTTTGCACATCTTAAGTCTTTCTTTTGTGCCACCAATCACAATTATATTTCGCGCCCCTTTGAGTTTTGCAAAAATGATTGCATAAAGCCCTATAGGACCTGGCCCTTGAATTAGGACACTGTCACCAAAATCAGGTGAAACAATGTCAAAAGCATGAGCACACGTTGCACCAGAACATGAGGCAGATACTAAAATTTCTGAATCAACATTCTCTTTTATTTTTATAACTTTCGTATCTTTGTGAAGATAAATGTATTCCGAATAGCAGCCTCTCAAATACGGGGGCTCTGCGCAGCTAACACTTATCCCATATGTCCACCTATTAGGGCACAAGTAGGGTTCTTTTTTGACGGCACAAAAGTAACACTTCCCGCACGTAACACCTCTGTCCCAGATTATAAAATCCCCCTCTTTTATCTTTTCGCCGTTTACATCAAACCAGCTACCTGAGATAGCATATACACGTCCAACACCTTCATGCCCTAAAATCATTGGAAGTTTTGTGCGCGGGTCATTACCTCTGAACATATGCACATCAGAGCCACAAACACCTGCTGCTTCTATCTTTACCAAAAGCTCACCGTCAGTTGGAGACACTAATTCAAACTCTTTCATCTTCAAAGGTTTGTTGAACTCTTCTAAAACCATTGCATAAGCTTTCATTCTTGTTTTCCCCCTACGCTTTTGGTTTTACCGGTTGCATTGGAAAGACTTCAATTTGATTGGTCTCTTTATTTAGTATGCATACATGATATACATTGTGTCTTTCATCCCTTGGCTTTGGCCACAAATCGCTGTAATTTTCGAACATCAAGTGCGGACCTCTGCTTTCATCTCTTAAAATACAGCTCTTTACCACTGCTTCTGCACACAAAAGCATGTTTTTGAATTCCAAAAGATATTCATACTCAACAGGCTTGATTTTTCTTGTCTTCAACTCTTCAATTTCCATAAGTGCTTTTTGAAGTCCAGCTTGATATCGTACAACACTTGCATACAAGTCCATAACACTATTTAGTTCTGAGATGGCTTTTTCTAAATCAATGCCATCTGTAGCTACATAGATTTTATAGCTTTCAAACAAGCGGTTTGCTTGGCAAACTGCAGACTCTTCATCGATTGAATTATTCAAAGCAAATTCAAAGCTACTCTCCCCTGCTATCTTCCCAAAAACCTGAGTATCCAAAAGTGCATTTCCGCCTGGTCTGTTTGCTCCATGTTGTCCGCCTGCACACTCTCCACAGGCATACAAGCCACTAATTGCTGTATTTGCTTTTTCTCTAATTTTTACACCACCCTGGAAATGCTGAATTGACGGCGCAATTTCTAACATTTGGTTTCTAAGGTCAATTCCCCTTTTCAAAAACCACTCAACTGTCTGTGGATTTATTTCACAGAGTCTTTCATATGGAGTTTTTCTGCTCCCAATCTGATTTTTAATCTCTTTATAATACCTTTGTTTTAAATCCTCTCTTAAACGTTCAAACTCAAATCCTTTGGGATTTTGAGTAAAGTCCAAAAACACCTTTCCACCACGTGCAATCTCTCTGAATACTGCAATGTCAATTATGCATGTCTTATGCTCGTAGCTTATTGGCCACGTTGCTCCTTTTTCAAATACATCATTGTTTGTGATAGGATAATTTAACAAAAATTCTTCTCCTTTTTCATTTACAAATCTGGGAACACATCTCATTATACTTCCCGAACATGCGAGTTTTGTTTTGGGGGATGAAAGACCTATCTGGATAAACTCCATGTTTACAAGCTGTGCTCCTGCACGAAGTGCCATTGCATACCCATCACCTGTCATACGCGGTGGAAAAACATTGCTTTTATAAATACTTCCTGCCCCACCTGTTGCTAAAACAATGGCTTTTGCAAGTATTATGATATTTTGATTCCCTTTAAAACCAATCGCTCCGCAAACTTTGTTATTCACAACAATCAAATCAGCTATCATCACGTCTTCTAAAACTTCAATATCTTTTATTTCGCCAAGCTTTCGAATTAAAGCCTTTTCTATTTGAACAGCCGTATCAGGTCCTGTAAAACATGCACGCGCATATATAGAGCCGTCTGTCACAAATTGAACGGGTACGCCATTTTCTTTTACAAAGGGAACGCCGAGACTATCTAAGTAAAAATAAGCATCGGCTGAGTTTTTTGCTAAAATCTCAGCCAAATCATAATCAGAAACAAATCCACCAATCTCATAGATATCTTTTGCATGGTACTTCCAGTTATCTTCCCCATGGGGCTCTGTAGTAGGTAACGTCACGTGGAATGCCATTCTATCAGAATATGCTAAAGCTGTTGTGCCACAGCTTCCCAACCTTCCTTTTACTGCAAGTATCACTTTCACACTTTTTTTATTTTCATAAGCTTTTTCACATGCAGCAATAGCAGCTCTTAAACCTGCCCCACCGCCGCCCACAACTAAAATATCAGTTTTGTAAATCATCCTTTATTCTTCTCCTCTCCTTACCATTGAAATTGCCTTGGTTGGGCAAAGCTCTGCACATAGCCCGCATCCATCACAGTTTTGATTTACTTTAAACTTTCCGTCATCCTTTTCAATTGCATCATATATGCAAACTGTGAAGCATTTGCCACAAGATGTGCATTTCTCTTTGTCAATGCTTGCAACTGCCCAGTGTGTTCTGTCAACAGAATCCATGTCAAGAATTTTTCCACATACTTTCCCTTTAAAATCATCAATTGTGTTGTATCCTTTTCTCTCCATGTACTCTTCTAAATACTTATTTATCTTGTTTATAACCCCATAGCCATTCAAAATAACAGTTGTGCAAACTTGAACAGCCGATGCACCTGCCAATATGTATTTGACCACATCCTCTCCATTCATGGCACCGCCGCTCGCACTGATACTACATTTTACTTTTGGAGCTACAGCGCTTATCCATCTCAAACCATACATAATTGCCCACGGACCACCATGCCCTGCATATCCGCCGTGCAAAATGGGTGCTTCTTTTTCTATGTCAATGTCAAGCCCTGTAAATCTATTGAACATGACAAGTCCATCTGCACCTGCGCTATCGAGTCTTAAGGCATCAGAGCCTGGATTTGTAGATTGAGGAGTCATTTTTGGTATCACAGGTATTCTGACATTGCCTTTGACAAGTTTTGTTGTGCGGACCATTTCTTCAATTACATCCATACCAGACATTATATGCACTCCATGAGGACACGAAAGGTTTAGCTCTATTGCATCAGCCCCTGCCTGCTCCATAAGCTTGCTATACTCAAGCCATGCATCATCTGTGTAGCAGTTTATACTTGCAATAACTGGAATGCTTAACTTTTGTTTTGCTTTGAATATAAATTCAGCATACTCTTGAGGGTTAAACTCGCTTGCCTGTTCATATGAGTAAAGCGTAAATGTGTTCTCATGCTTGACTATTTTAAATCGTGGAGTGGGTGCAATTCTACACACTTCCTTTTGAAAAAGACTTTTTGTCACAACAGCACCAGCACCGTTTTCTTCGCATCTTTGAAGCCTCTCCACAGTTCCAGTAATGCCAGCAGATGCAACAATTACAGGCGATCTTAATCTTAGTTTAGCATATGTAATTGATAAGTCTGGCATTGTCATCTCTCCTTTTGAAAAATTTTTGAAAAAACAAGAATTAAGTTACTACTTACAACACTAGCAATCGCCATCAAAAAAAATAGAAGTGTACCTCTCTCTCATTTCCATACTTTTCTTGCTCTTTATTTAACCTTTTAACCCTGTAGTAACAATTCCTTCAACTAAATAACGCTGGAAAAATATAAATATTATAAACGAAGGAACAAGTGATAAAGTAGCCATAGCAAATGCTGCTCCCCAATTTGATACTGCTGTTGGATCAGAAAACATCCTCAAACCTAAAGAAACAGTATACAGCTCTGGTTTGCTGAGATAAAGCAATGGTCCTAAAAAGTCGTCCCATCGCCATAAAAATGAAAATATCGCTGATGTGATTAAAGCCGGTGAAATTAACGGCAAAATTATTCTGGTAAAAATCGAATATTTACTACAACCATCTATTTTTGCTGCTTCATCTAATTCATCAGGAATACCTCTTATGAATTGAATCATTAAAAATATAAAAAACGGTTGACCCAAAAAGGCTGGAACAAGTAGCGGTTTAAATGTATTTACCCAGCCTAATTTTTGAAACATAATATATTGAGGAATCATAACTACCTGATATGGCAAAAGCATGGTTAAAATCATACAGCCGAACCAAAATCCTTTACCTTTGAACTTACATCTTGCAAAACCATATGCAACAATAGCTGAAGAAATTACAGCACCAATTGTCCCAATTACAGTTACAATAAATGAATTTTTGAAGAAAACTGAAAATGGATATCCAGCAAAACCCTTCCACCCATCAAGATAATTTTTAAAGAGCCATCTCTTAGGTAATAACTCATGAGCATTTAGGAAAATTTCACTATTATCCTTAAATGAACTAAAAAACATCCAGAGAAGAGGATAGAGCATTATGTACCCAAATAAAAGTGTTATGAGATGAAATAGAAACGTTCTTATCACCTTTGATCTTCTCATCAATTATTCACCTTCCTTCGATTCGTAATAGACCCAAAATGTAGAAGACTTAAATATAAAAGCTGTAAGTATTCCAATGATAATAAG